>JANQPS010000700.1 GCA_028285365.1 Thermoanaerobaculia bacterium
GCCTCACCTTGCCGCCCGGACTTCCACTGTGGATGACGGCCGTGGGGGCAGTTTTCGGCATCGGCGTCGCCAAGGTCCTGTTCGGAGGCCTGGGCCACAACGCCTTCAACCCGGCGCTGGTAGGGCGGGCGTTCCTGCAGGCGGCTTTTCCTGCCGCCATGACCAATTGGCAGCCGCCGTTCCTCTCCGACCGCTTGGGCGGCCTGCCTTCGTCGACCCTGGCGCTGCCCTTCAGTAGCCCGACCTACGACGCTTCGAGCGGACCCACTCCCTTGTCGGCACTGAAGTTCGATGGGCAGGAAACACCCTCCGCCGATCTTGTACTAGGGATGACTTCCGGCTCCACCGGCGAGACCTGTGCGCTCCTGATTCTCCTCGGCGGTGTGTACCTGGCGGCGCGGCGAATGATGAGTTGGCAGGTGCCGGTGGCGATTCTCGGCACGGTCGCCGTGCTGAGCTCGGCGCTGCACGCGGTCGACTCGACCAACCCCGATGCCGGCTTCTCGCTTTTTGCCGGCGGCCTCATGCTGGGGGCGCTGTTCATGGCCACTGACATGGTGGCGACCCCGATGACCCGCGCCGGACTGTGGATCTACGGCGGCCTGATCGGTCTGTTGGTGGTGGTCATCCGGCAGTGGGGCGGTATGCCCGAGGGAGTGATGTACGCCATCCCCTTCGCGAACGGGGTCTCACCGCTCATTGACCGCTGGATCCAGCCGCGGGTCTATGGCACCGCTCGAAAGAAGCTCGAGAGCGCTGAAGGGAGCGCAACGTGACCGTGGCCCTCGGCAAGCCGCCGGGCAAGCCCGTGCCGCCACCGATCTGGCCGCTCTATCGCGCCATGGTGGGGGTGGGCCTGGCGTGCGCTCTGCTGATCGTGGTGGTGCATCAGACCACTGCCGAGACCATCGCCGACAACCGCGCCGAGGCGCTCGAGCGAGCCATCTTCGAGGTGCTCCCCGACACCGTGCGGACGCGTCCCTTTCGTCTCGACGGCGTGGAGTTCGTGCCGACGGAGGGTGCCTTCGAGGGCGAACAGGTGCACGCCGGCTATCGGGACGACGGCTCGTTGGTCGGCGTTGCCATCGAAGGGACCGCGATGGGCTATCAGGACACGATCAGGGCTCTCTATGGTTACTCCATCGACCTCGATGCGATTGTCGGCTTTCGGGTGCTGGAGAGCCGGGAGACGCCGGGGTTGGGCGACCGCATCGAGACCGAGGAGAGCTTCCGCGCCAACTTCGAGCGCCTCGATGTCTCGCTGAACGAAGGCGGCAGTGCGCCGCGCAATCCGATCGTGGCAGTGGCCGAAGGCGGCAAGAGCGCTCCCTGGCAGATCGACGGACTATCGGGCGCCACCATCTCCTCGGTTGCGGTGGCCAACTTGCTGCGTTCGAGCACCGAACGCTGGGTGCCACTGCTGGAGCAACAGCACGAGGTGTTCGAGCGAGGTTCGAGGTGAGCGCCTGGGAAGAACCGACTCCGCCGCCCGCGGACGAGATGATCAAAGGCCTGTGGCGCGAGAACCCTGTGTTCGTGCAGCTCCTGGGCATGTGTCCGGTGCTGGCAGTGTCGAACAGCGCGGTCAACGCTCTGGCCATGGGGCTGGCGACGACCTTCGTGCTTCTGCTCTCCAACCTGCTGGTGTCGTCGCTGCGCCACTTCATTCCGCGTCAGGTGCGCATCGCCACCTACATCCTGATCATCGCCACCTTCGTCACCGTCGTGGACTACCTCATTCAGGCGATCAGTCTCGACCTGCACAAGGCTCTCGGTGCCTTCATCTCGCTGATCGTGGTCAACTGTCTGATCCTCGGTCGGGCAGAGGCGTTTGCGTCGAAGAACGGCGTCTTTCGCTCGTTGCTAGACGCAATGGGCATGGGTATGGGGTTCACGCTCGGACTGTTCGCCCTCGGCGCGGTGCGCGAGATCCTGGGCGCCGGGTCGTTGTTCGGCGTCGACCTGTTCCACGACGCCTTCGAGCCCTGGGTGGTGATGATCCTGCCCAGCGGCGGTTTCTTCACTTTGGCTGCGTGGTTGCTCGTCTTCAACGCGATCCGGCAACGCCGCGAACGACTCGACCGTGCCGTGGCCGGGGGAGCGGCGTCATGAACGAGAGTTCACTCTTCTCGATCTTTCTCGGCGCCTGCCTGATCAACAACTTCGTGCTGGCCTACTTTCTTGGTATCTGTCCTTTTCTCGGCGTCTCAGCCAAGGTCGAGACTGCCTCCCGCATGGGCGCGGCGGTCACCTTCGTCATGCTGGTGGCGTCGGCCTGTGGCTACGCCATCAACAGCCTGCTGACCGCTCTGGGCGTCCCGTTCCTGCGCCTGATCGCCTTCATCGTGGTGATCGCTTCCACCGTACAACTGGTCGAAATGTTCGTTCGCAAGACCAGCCCGGCGCTGTTTCAGGCCCTGGGTATCTTCCTGCCGCTGATCACCACCAACTGCGCCATTCTCGGCGTGGTGCTCTTCCAGACCAATCGAGGCTATGGCTTCGTGGAAGCTCTGGTCTTCGCAGTGGGCGCTGGCGTCGGCTTCACACTGGCGCTGGTGCTGATGGCCGGCATCCGCGAGAAGCTCGAGTTGGCGCAGGCCCCCGACCTGGTGCAGGGAGCCGCCGTCACTCTGATCATCGCCGGCATCTTGTCACTCACCTTCATGGGTTTTGCCGGCCTAGCCAGTTGAGCGTCCAGGAGACGAAGCCTCTTTTTGGACCCATTTCACGTCATGACCCTCTTCGACCTGATCGTCACCGCAGCGACAGTTGCCGCCCTGCTTCTGGCATGGCTGCTCGTTCAGCGTGCCTGGCAGCGGAGTTTTCCCGACCGAGCGGGTGAAGACGCTCTGGAACGTCAGTTCCGCTGTGGCGACTGCTGCTGCGGCGCGATCTGTGAACGCTCAGGGGCCAGCGGAGCTGCTACACCAACCGAGGAAGCGAGACCATGAGACTCGAGGATTACGACACCAGCGAGCGCTACACCGCAACCGTACTCATGAGTGAACGCATCACCTCCGAGCAGTCGGAGGACGAAGTTCGTGAGCTGGAGCTCGAGTTCGACCGGCGCGACTCGACCTTCGAGGTCGGCCAGAGCGTCGGCGTGCTGGCGCCCGGCGATCCGGCCTTCGGTGAGCACGAGCACTTGCGCCTCTACAGTGTCGCCGATCTGCCGGAGGCCGACGCCACGCATCAGCGGATCAAGATCTGCGTGAAGCGTTGCAACTACGTCGACAGCTACAGCGGCGAGGAGTACCGCGGCGTGGCGTCGAACTTCCTGTGCGACCTCGGACCGGGTGAGCGCCTCACCCTGACGGGTCCTTACGGCATGCCCTTTCAGGTGCCGCAAGAGCAAGGGGCCAACCTGATCCTCATCGGCACCGGCACGGGCATCGCTCCGTTCCGCACCCTGGTCAAGCACATCTACCGGAACCTGCCGGATTGGCAGGGCGAGGTGCGCCTGTTCTACGGCGCGAAGTCGGGCCTCGAACTGCTCTACATGAACGACGAGCGCGACGACTTCACCCAGTACTACGATCGCGACACCTTCGAGGCAATCCGCGCGCTCAGCCCGAGGCCTGCCTGGGACGCGCCCATCGCCTGGCAGGCTGCGATGGAGGAGCGAGCGGAGGAACTGCTCGACATGCTGGACGAGTCCAAGACCTACGTCTATGTCGCGGGGCTCGAGTCCATTCGTGACGAGCTGGATCAGGTGCTTGCGACCATCATGCACTCGCCGGAGGCCTGGCAGCAGCGCAAGGCGGAGTTGGTGGCTGGCGGCAGGTGGGTCGAGCTCCTGTACTGAAGCCGACTCCTCGGCCTCTCGATCCCGGCAGGCCCGACCAGGAAGGGCGCTGCCCAGGCTTGGACGTCGAGACAGTTCGAACCAGTAGGAGACAGTAGGAGACAGTAGGCAGACAGTAGAGTACGGATGGCTGTCGGCCGTCGCCGAGCGGAGGCTCCTGATGCGGATCGCCGCGATCTACGACATTCACGGCAATCTTCCGGCTCTCGATGCGGTTCTCGGAGAGATCGCCAGACTCGGAGTCGATGAGATCGTCGTGGGTGGAGACGTGTTCCCGGGTCCGTTGGCACGGGACTGTCTCACCCGGCTGGAGGGGCTTCCCGTCCCCGTGCGCTTCATCCGGGGAAACGGAGATCGTGAGGTCTCGGCGTTGGCTAGAGGCCGTCGCGTCGAGTCCGTGCCGGAGATCTATCTTCCGCAGATGCAGTGGGTCGCCGACCAGCTCGGCTCGGACCAGCTCGAGCGCATCGAGGCGTGGCCGCTCGCGTCCCGAGTATCGCTGCCAGGCCTCGGGGAGGTTCTGTTCTGTCACGCGACACCGCGGAGCGACACCGAGATCTTCGTGCGCACGACGAAGGAGTCCAAGCTCGTGAAGCTCTTTGCCGAGGCTGAAGCTCAACTGGTGGTCTGTGGGCATACCCACATGCCCTTCGACCGCCGCATCGGTAGCGTGAGGGTCGTCAATGCGGGAAGCGTCGGCATGCCTTTTGGCGCACCGGGTGCGTACTGGCTGTTGCTGGGTGACTCTGTCGATCTGCGCCACACTGAGTACGACCCGGAGCAGGCTGCGGAAGTTCTCCGCGCTTGCGACTATCCCCAGGTCGTCGAGTTCATCGAACGGAGTGTGCTGGAACCGCCGAGTGAGGCAGACATGCTCCATCTCTTTTCTCAAGCGGAGCTGGCTGGCTGATGGACAGGTCGATGGTGGCGGCGTTCGTGTTCACGATCCTCGTCTTTCTAGCGGTGTTCTTTCAGTTCTGTCTGGTTGCTGGCCTTCCGTGGGGAAGGCTGACGATGGGAGGGCGCCATCCAGGGACCCTGCCGTCCAAGATGCGGTGGGCGGCTGGCCTACAAGCCCTGCTTCTCGCCGGCCTGGCCCTCATCGTCATGAGTCGCGCCGGCCTCGTCCTGGCTACGTGGAGGAGTTTCACCAAGTCGGGAGTCTGGGTCGTGGTCGCGATCTGCGTCGTGTCCCTGGTCATGAACCTCGTGACGCCGAGCCCCTGGGAGCGCCGGATCTGGGCTCCGGTAGCCTTCATGATGACGGTCTGTGCCACCGTCGTCGCACTGGGACTTTGAGAAGTCTGAGAGACGGACCAGAGAGGCTGTGAGAGGTGGCGGGTAGAGGTCTTGAACCCCGGCCCCGACGCGAGTGATCCCCATCTCGCTAGATCCAGCTGGGCCCGTGCGGACACTGTGGGGATCCTCAGGTTAGTCTTGCCTCGGTCGGCTCGCCGAGCCGCCGATAGTCACGGCTTGAACCACGTTGAGAGACTCCAGAGATGCACGATCCCGAGAACGCCAAGTCCGAAGTCGAGACCCTTCTCAATCAAGGACTGCCTTTTGCCGAGCAGCTGCTTGACGAGAAGGGTCAGTTTTTCCCTTTCGCCTTTGCCTTGGACTCGGATGGGGATCCGATAGCCGTTGGTGCCGATCCCGGTGACGAAGATGTCCAACCAGCCGAGCTGTTGGCCTTCCTCGAGATGTCGCTGCGTCAAGGGGTCACGGAGGGCAAGTACCGAGCGATAGCGCTCTTCGTCGACGTTCGGGTCGAGGTTCCCGGACAGGTCGAGAAGACCGATGCGGTCCAGGCGGGGCTGGAGCACAAGACGGGGTATTGCGTCGACGTGTTTCTCCCCTACGAGAAGCAGGATGACGACTCGGTCGTCTATGGCGACCTCTTTGCCGGACCGAGACAGAGCAGCGTGTTCACCTCCTGTCGGGTCAACTGACCGGGCAG
>JANQPS010000708.1 GCA_028285365.1 Thermoanaerobaculia bacterium
TGCGCCTCATCCAAACCCTCCGTGTCATCCCGACGAAGTACCGGCCGGTGCCGTTGGATCGCAGCGCAATGTCCAGCCGGTACGAAGGAGGGACCTCGACCCGAGCGGTGCAGTGAACGCCACCAAACGTCGTAGCGACCTCAGTCACTACATCCGCAGGCAGGTCATCCGCAGATACGTCTCACCAGTAACTCCGCATCCAAGCCGCAGACGTTGCCGAGCCATCCCGACTCCCGGCAACGCCCCGCCTTCCCTACTGAATCTCCACCCTCACCTCATTGTCGTCCGGATGACGGTCGATGAGTTTGCGATAGGGATCGATACCGGCGCGGGCCGGTTCGCGGTCGACCGTGACCACCAGCTGTTCCGAGTCTTTCGTGAACCGGTGCTTCTCGAAGTAGATCGGCTCACCCTCGGCATCAAAGATTCCGACGTCGATCGGGTCATCGAGGGTCATTTCGGTCTCTTCCCCGAGCTCACCAGAGCGGACCTTGCGGCTCCGGAGATCGAGAGTGACTTCCCATGAGTCACCGCTCTTTTGAGCGACCGCGGAGACGGCCCGGTTCTCGTACAAGACGATGAACTCGAACAGGTCGTTGACCCAGCGTTTGAGGTCGTCAGGTGTCTCCGCAACGAGGGCTTCGACCAACGAGCGCGACGTCGGGTACGGAGGGCCCTTGAAGGCCCACTGATCAACCAGGTTCGAGAGCGCCCGATTGACCGCCTCTTCGCCGATCGCGTCGCGCACGGCGTACATGATCAGCGAGCCTTTGTTGTAGTGAATGTAGGGCTGGTTTTCGACCCGCAGCAGCGACACTTCCTTCTTGAGCTCACCGCTGCGACCCTGAAGGTAGTTGTCGAGCTCGTACTCGAGAAAGTCGCGGATCTTGGCCGCGCCGTACTCCTTCTCCATGACCATCAGAGCCGAGTACTGCGACAGGGTCTCGGACAACACAGTCGCACCCTGGACCTTGCCGCCGATGACCTGATGCGCCCACCACTGGTGAGCAACCTCGTGCGCGGTCACGTAGAAGGGGTAGTCGATGTCGTCATCACCCACTCGCGCGATGAAGCCGATGGCCTCTGAGTAGGGAACCGTGTTCGGGAACGACTGGGCAAAGGACGCGTAGCGCGGGAACTCGAGAATGCGCAGCTGACGATGCTGATAGGGAGAGAACTCCCGGGAGAAGTACTCGAGTGACTTCTTGGTGGCGTCGATCATGCGCTGGACGTTGAAGTCGTGACCGGGGTGGTGGTACACCTCGATCGCCACGTCTTCCCAACTATTTCTGACGACCACGTAGCGCGCTGAGAGGAACGAAAAGAAGTTCAGGAACGGTGCGTCCATGGCGTAGTGGAAGTACCGTCGCCCGTTCTCTTCCCACTCACGCTCGAGATATCCGGGAGCCAGAGCAATCTGATCGGTATCGGTACTGATCGTGGCCTCGAACATCACGAAGTCGGCGTCGCGAGAGATGTAGTTGTTGCGGATCCCTTGCGGGTCGTCCAGGTCTGCGATTCGCTCCTTCGGCTCGAGGCCGTACTTCTTTCGTTCCCGATCGAGAACGAGCTCACGATTCTCGTCATAACCGAACGACGGCAGGACCGAACTGTTGACGAACGATCCGTTGTCGACCACTCGATTCTGGATGGAGTGGGCAAACCCGCTTCGCGGGTACGACAGCTCGAAGTCGAGCGTTCCGGTGGCGCCGGCAGCGAGTGGCTGGCCGAGCTCATAGATCCGGTAGCCGAAGACTTTGTCCTCGAGCTCGAGTCGAGCAGACGCGGCACCACCACCCAGCTCGAGCTCGACAGCCGCTGGCTCGCTACTGAGGAGCACGTGGATCTCGTCGATCGGCCCGTCGGTCTTGTTGACGAACTCGTAGCGGCCACTCACCTCGAGGTCACCCGTCTGAGGAAAGATGTCGACTTGGACCGAGACGTCGACGACACGCGGCTGAGGACGAGCCTCGTACTGTTTGAACGATTTCTCCCACTCGGCGCGTTGAGCTTCGACCTCACTCGAGCTCCTGAAGTCGTTGAGGACGTTCGTGTTGTAGAACACGAAGCCACCCGCGCCCAGAGCCAACGCTCCGCCCAGTGCCCCGACCGCCACGAGGGCAGTTCGTAGACGCAGACGAGCGTTCTGAAGTCGGCTGCGGATGCGCCCGTCGACCCCACGTGGCCAGAGCAGGTTGGACAGCGCCGCCAGTAAGAGGGCAAAGCCCCCCCAGTAGAGCTTGAGCCAGAAGAAGGGACCCAAGAACCACCCGTGGCGATTCATGTCGGAGTAGGTCTCTCCCAGGTCCGAGCCGTAACGCCACAGTGAGTGCTCGAGGCCCAGGAGCGGCGCCAGATCGATTCCGACGAAAAAGAAGATCAGCAGGAAGTGCCCGGTGTACTTGTGGTTGACCAGCGTATGCACGGCAAGCGCGAGGATCGCGAGCAACAGGTAGTCGACCAGCTGCATGCCGAAGAGCTTTTGTGCATAAAGCGCTGGCTCGAACCGAAAGAAGCCTGCAAACGCCTGGGCGAGCATTCCGGCCAGCACCACCACTCCCAGCAAGAGCAGGACTACCCCGGAGAGAGCCGCCAGCTTCGAGACGAACGAAACCCAGGATCGCGCTGGCGTCGAGTCGACGACCTGATCGAGCTTGAGGTCACGCTCACGCCACACCAGCTCACCACTGTAGATGGTCAGCAGGATCATCACGAACAGCGAGAAACTGCCACCCAGGACCTCGATGACCTTCCACGCCATGGGCCATGTGGGCGTCCCGAAGATGGTCTCGAGCTGAACCGCGCTCAAGAGCAGAAACAGAATTCCCGCCAGCAGGATCGCGGCAAACGAGGGGCTCATGATGACTTCTTGAAAGCCACGCGTCGTGAGCACTCGCAACTGCGCGAGATCAGCCGCAAAACCCCGCGTCCGGCGCGCGTTCGGGATGTCGATGGTCACCGGCACGGCCGGCATCGTCGCGGCGTCGGAGCTCAGTTCGTCCTTGCCCTTGCGCCTCGGAGTCCACCCTCCAGCCTGAACGAGCTTGAACCTCGAGTAGGCAAAACCGACGATCGCCAGGGCGATGCCCACCCAGACCAGGCGATTGACCATCAGCCATCCCTCGAGACCCAGCAGCTGCTGGTTCTTCTCGATCGTGGTCCAGTATTCGGTGACCAGACCGACGGCGTTGATGCCAAAAGGATCGACCAGAGCCGCGATCCACTTGGTCTCGAGATCGCCCACCAGGACGTTGGCGACCATGTATCCGAGGAGCAGTCCGACACCACCGAGGTAGTGCGGCATCCGCTGCCTCGTGAGCAGTGCGAGCGAGAAGAAGATCGCGGACGCGAAGACGACGTTGGGAATGATGATCAGCAGGTAGGGCCGAAGGTAGGCGGCCAGGCTCTGCGGGCCAAAACGGTCGGCGTCCAGCCAGGGCATCATCGTCGCCAGCCAGAGCCCGACGCCAACGCCGGTCATGGTCAAGACGCTGACGATGAGAGCACCAACGTAGCGGCTCGCGACGTACTGCATCTTGCTCGTGGTCGTGACGAAGACCAGCGGATGCATCTTCTCGCCGAAGTCGCGATACCCGGCATTGCCCGAGATCGCCGCCACGACGAGAGTCCCGAACAAACCGAACATCGACGTGATCAGCATCAGGATGTGCGGCGAGTTGAGGAGGACGTTGCCGTCCGAGCCCCCGAACGACGCCGTGACTCCTGGAAAGGCGCCACCGAAGATGTTCATCAGGAAGAAGCCGAGGGCGGCCATGACCAGCCAGTACGCAACCGTCGAGATCCGCTTGCGATAGAGCCCGAGCTCGAAACGCAACAGTTCTAGTGTGCGCTTCATGCGACCTCCTGATCCGAGCCTCGCTCTGTGGCTTCAGGCGACTCCACGGCCGCGCGCCCACGCAATGTGGCGAAGTAGACGTCCTCGAGGTCGGGCTCGACTGATTCGAATCCCTCACCGGGCGAGTCACCCACATCGCCGAGCTCGGGATCGTGAAGCACCCGAACGGCGTTGCGGCCGAGCACCAAGCGATTGGAGAGGACGTGGTAGCGCTCTCGGTAGCTCTCGAGCTCACTGTGCTCGATGAGCTTGCGCCACACCTTGCCGCGCAACGTGTCGATCGCAGCCAGAGGCTCCGACTCCATCTTGATCTGCCCCTGGTCGATGATGGCCATTCGGCTGCAGAGCTCAGCCACGTCGTCGACGATGTGCGTCGAGAGGATCACGACGCTCTCGCGCCCCAGCTCGGCGAGCAGATTGAGGAATCGAACGCGCTCCTCCGGATCGAGACCGGCCGTGGGCTCGTCGACGATGATCAGCTTGGGATTTCCTAGCAGCGCCACCGCAATTCCGAAGCGCTGGCGCATGCCTCCCGAGTACTCTCCCAGCTTCACCTTGCGCGCTCGCCACAGATTCGTATGGCGCAGCAGCGCTTCGACAACGGCCTTGCGCTCGCGTCGGTCGAGCAGTCCTTCGAGCACCGCAAAGTGGTCGAGCAGCTTGATCGCGGAGACCTTGGGGTACAGGCCGAACTCCTGAGGGAGGTAGCCGAGCGTCGCGCGCAGCTCATCTTTGTCGCGCAGTACGTCGATGTCCCCAAACTGAATCGAGCCGGCATCGGGGTCCTGGAGGGTCGCGATCGTGCGCATCAGCGTCGACTTGCCCGCTCCGTTGGGTCCCAGCAGGCCAAACATCCCCGCCGGGATCTGGAGGCTCACGTCATGGAGGGCCCGCGTTCCGTTGGGGTAGGTCTTCGATAGTCCCTTGATCTCTAGTTGCATCGCGTCTCCGCCTTGGATCGTCTGATTCGTATCGAGTCGTCGGAGCTGTGCTCACGGTCTCGTGCATAGTGTCAGGAGCTCGGACTTGTCGGGGGCTCGGGTCGCCGCATGTCACGACCGCCGAGCACGGTCGTTCCGTCAGTCGACTCAGTCAGTCGCCCGCCGCGATCGAGTATGGCTTTGCGGCAGCGCTCTGGGGTCGCTCGCTGCTGGCGCTCGGATCGCGGACTTGGACGTCCATGAGAGGTACGCCGATCTCCGCAGGTTGTTCCACAATAGGTGCCGATAGGGACCAGTGAGTCGCCAGCTCCTTCAGCGTTGGCCCGAGGCCTCGCTACCCGAACAGCTCGCAGCAAACCACGCTCCGCCACCGAAGGTCTTGCCGCGGGGGACTCTGGTTCTGGCAGACTGCAACGGCACATCGACACGAGAGGTAGGCGCCGTGACCACATCACATCGAGTTCGCCCATGAGCTCCGGCACCGAGCGCGAGGAGATCACTGCCCTTCTCCTCGCACACGGCCGCGGAGAAGACGGCTCGCTCGACCGCCTAGTCGAGAGGGTGTACGACGATCTGCGCAGGATTGCTCGCAGCCAGCTGAGGCGCAACGTGCGCGGTACTCTGGACACCACTGGCCTCGTCAACGAGGCCTACATACGGCTCGTCGATGGCCGCAAGGTCTCGTTCGAAGATCGGGGTCACTTTTTCGCCGTGGCTTCTCAGGTCATGCGCTGGGTCGTGGTCGACCGGGCCCGCAAGGTCTCCGCCCAGAAGCGAGGTGGCAACGAGGCCGACGTCACCCTCGACGAGGGTGAGATCGTCATCGACGCACAGGCCGAGCGCCTGCTCGATCTCGATCGCGCGCTCGACAGCTTGAGCCAGGTCGACCCGCGTCTGACCAAGATCGTCGAGTGCCGCTTCTTTGCCGGGTTGAGCCTCGCCGAATCGGCCGAAGCTCTGGGGATCTCACCACGCACCGCCAACCGCGACTGGGCGAGAGCCAAAGCCTGGCTACTTCGAGACCTCCGCGACTCGGGCCAGGGTGAAGGCGCCGGTTCGGAGAGTCGCTGATGAGCCTCTCTGACGAACAGCGTCGCAAGGTCGACACCGCCCTCGACGCGGCGCTAGAGCTCGATGCGGGAGAACGAGCGCCCTACCTCGAGCGTGAGCTGAGCGACGATCCGGGGCTGCTGACGATGGCGCAAGAGCTGCTGGAGCTCTGCGGCGCGGACGACGAAGAGCTCATCGGCAAGGTCGGCTATCACGGTTCCCTGCTCACGGCGATCACCGATCCGCTCGACGCCGCCGATCGCGGCCTGCGCGACGACTCCGGGCAGCTGCCCTCGGTGGGTCCGTATCGCCTCGTCCACGAGCTCGGTCGCGGGGGCATGGGGATCGTGTATCTCGGCGAGCGCCAGGACGGTCACTTCGAGCAACGCGTGGCGCTCAAGATCAGCGCCAGCGGCTTTGGTGGCAGCACGCGCCGATTCGAGCTCGAGCGCCAGATCCTGGCGTCACTGGGTCACCCGAACATCGCCCAGCTCCTCGACGGCGGCCTCACCGCCGACGGTCGGCCCTACTTCGCCATGGAGCTCATCGACGGGGTGCGCATCGACGCCTACTGCGACGACCACCAGTTGAGCATCGACGAGCGCCTCGAGCTGTTCGTCGACGTCGCTCGCGCCGTCCAGTACGCCCACACCAACCTGGTCATTCACAGAGACCTCAAACCCTCGAACATCCTCGTGACACAAGAGGGAGTCGCCAAGCTCCTCGACTTCGGCATTGCCA
>JANQPS010000728.1 GCA_028285365.1 Thermoanaerobaculia bacterium
CGACAACGACGGCGATCAGGATGTCTTCGTCCTGCGTGGCGCCTGGCTCAGCACGGTGGGACGCCATCCCAACTCGCTCCTTGAGAATCAGGGCGACGGGACATTTCGCGACGCGACCCGGAAAGCTGGTCTCCTGAGCTTTCATCCGACTCAGACCGCCGCCTGGGCCGACTACGACAACGACGGTTTTCTGGACCTGTTCATCGGCAACGAGAGCGACCGCATGAACACCAGTCGATGCGAGCTCTACCGCAACAACGGCGACGGCACGTTCTCCGACGTGGCAGCAGAAGTAGGACTCGACGTCGAGGGCCTCGTCAAGGGTGTCGCTTGGGGCGATGTCGACAACGACGGGCTGATCGACCTCTATCTCTCCCGTCTCGATCAACCGAACATGCTGTGGCGCAACACTCGCGACGACTCAGGCCACCGCTTCCTCGAAGTCACCGCGGACGCCGGCGTCGCAGCACCGATCAAGAGCTTTCCGACCTGGTTCTGGGACGCCGATCATGACGGTGACCTCGACCTGCTGGCTGCAACCTTCATGGGATTTGGCGCCAGCTCCCTCAGCGTCGCGACCGCCGACTATCTCGGCCACGAGACTCCCGCCGACACGACGAAGCTCTTCCTCAACCGCGGCGACGGCACCTTCGACGACGTCAGCCAGCCAGCGGGTATCGACAAGCTCCTTCTCGCCATGGGTGCAGGCTTCGGAGACCTCGACAACGACGGCTACCTCGACGCCTACTTCGGTACGGGCGAGCCGGATCTCATGAGCCTCGTGCCCAACCGCATGTTCCGCAACCACCAGGGAATGGTCTTTCAAGACGTCACCACCGCGGGCGGATTTGGCCACATTCAGAAGGGCCACGGAATCACTTTCGGCGATCTCGACAACGACGGCGACCAGGACATCTACACCGTGCTCGGTGGCTCGCTCTCGGGTGACGTCTACCAGAACGCCCTGTTCGTCAATCCCGGCAACGAGCACGCCTGGATCACGCTGGACCTCGAAGGCACGCACAGCAATCGCGACGCGATCGGAGCCCGTGTCGAGGTGGTAGCCGACACCCCGAACGGCAAGGCGTCCTTCTTCCACAGCGTCGGCCTCATCTCGAGCTTCGGTTCGAGCAGCATGCAGCTCGAGATCGGACTGGGCGATGCCGTCGCGGTCGACCGGGTCGTCGTGACCTGGCCGAGAGACGGTAAACAAGAGACCTTCACCGACCTCGAGCTGCGTCGCGTCTACCGTCTCGAGGAAGGAAGCGGCACGGTCGAGCCCATCGAGCGCGACTCGTTCGAGATACCCCGCAACGCGCCGCACGCAACGCACAGACAGTCTTCCAACTGAGCCCGGCAGTCGGCTCGCCGAGCCGAGAACACTTGGACATCGAGAGTGCGGGAGCTTCTCGTCGCACCGTCCTCTAGTCGTTGCACGAAGCCTCTCCTCGTCGTTCCGCCCATCCCCGTCCCTCTGCAGCCTTTCCCTTCGCCTGAGCCCCCGCTATCCGTCCTTTCTGGAGCCTTTCGCCACTTTGTGGAGCCCTTCCTTCCCACTCTAGAAACTTCCCCACCTTCCTGGAGCCCTCCTCTTCCTTCCCTAGAACCTTCCCGACCTTCCTGGAACCATCCTCTCCCCTATAGAACCTTCCCCGTCCTTCTGAACCCCCTTCCCCGTCGTTCTGAACGAAGTGAAGAACCTCAGCGACACGTCGGGAGAAGCAGAGCTGGTGCCGACACTCCACCGCCAACTTCGGCTCCGACGGACACAGCACCTCAGCTCGAGTCGGACGAGCTGTGGTCGCAGCATCGAACGCCTACAGGATCTTCCGGCCTTCGAAACGGTAGCTCGCGATCCGCTAGGCTCGATGGCAAACATGTCTGTCGGCCCCGGTTCAAGGCTCGGTCACTACGAGATCGTCTCCTCTCTCGGTGCGGGAGCCATGGGCTCGGTCTACCGAGCGAAGGACCACAAGCTCGGCCGCGAGATCGCGATCAAGCTCCTACACGACGAGGTGTCGAGAGACCCGGAACGGCTGGCGCGATTTCGTCGCGAGGCCCGACTCCTGGCTTCGCTCAGCCATCCGAACATCGCCACCGTCTACGGTTTCGAGGAAGAGGGCAACGTCAACTTTCTTGCCATGGAGCTGATCGAGGGGGAGACCTTGGCTGAGGTGATCGAGCGGCGCCCTCTCTCATCAGAAGAGGCTGCACCGCTTTTCGTCAGCCTCGCCGAAGGCCTTGCCGCGGCTCATGACAAGGGGGTCGTGCACCGAGATCTGAAGCCCGCAAACGTGAAGGTCACTTCGGACGGCCGCGCCAAGATCTTGGACTTCGGCCTTGCCAAAGCGACAACGCGCGGAGTACATGACTCGGACTTGGCCACCTCGGGATCGCCAACCCTGACCTCTGATGACCTGCAGGGAACTCGGGAAGGCCAGATCCTCGGCACGATCTCGTACATGGCTCCCGAGCAGGCTACTGGTCGTAGCGTCGATGGGCGAACCGACATCTGGGCGCTGGGATGCTGTCTGTTCGAGACCTTGTCTGGACACAGACCATTCGAGGCCGACAACAGTGCAACCGTCCTCTCTCTGATTCTCCAGCGCGATCCCGACTGGGCGAAGTTGCCGACCAGCGTGCCCCAGACACTACGGCGCCTACTCGAGCGGACGTTGGCGAAGGACCCGCAACGACGCTGGCAATCGGCTCGCGATGTCGCCATCGAACTCGAGGCGATCCGCACTGAAGAGGCCCAGGCTTCGGACTCTGGCCGCCTCCGTCCACAAAGCGAAACCTCTCGTAGGCGACGCGACTCGAGGCCTATCCTCATCGCCGCGGCCGCTCTAGTCGCTGTGGCGCTCGGCATCGTCATCGGCAGTCGCTTCGAAGGTGAGCGCCGAGACGGCGCAACGGAAGGCGGAGCTGCGCAAGGGAACGGCGACGAGCAATGGACCACCGCCACTCTCGACCTCGCTCCCGACGTGACCTCGCTAGCGCTTTCCCCTGATGGCCGGCGTCTGGTCTACGGTGGTGATTCCAACGCCGAGCCGCTCTACCTCAGAGAGCTCAGCTCTCTCGACTCCGTTCCGTTGCCCGGCACCGAGGACGCAGTTCGCCCGGCAGCCTTCTCATCCTTCTCGTTGAGTGGAGATCGCTACCTCTTCACGCGCCAGGACCAATCCGTTCGCAGTCTGTCTTTGGACAGCGGCGCATTCGACGAGGTCAGCGCGGGTTCCATCCTGGCCTTCCATGACGACCACGGCGCTCTTTACACCACGGTGTTCGATGGTGCCCGCTTCGAATGGGAACTATGGCTCAAGAGACCCGGCGAGCCGGACCCTGTGAGTCTCGGGAAACAGCTCATGGGCTACCTCGAAGGCCTTGCCCTCGAACGAGGAGTACTGTTCGCGTGGGGCGGAACCGAGGTCGTCAATGCAGTCGCGCAGATCTATCGGATCGATCTTGCGACACGCGAGAGAGTGGCTATTGGCGAAGGTGAGAGGCCAACGTTCCTGGCACCCGACGTCCTCGTCTACTACCGAGATGGAGAGCAGACACTCGTCGCGGTTCGACTCGATCAGGAGACACTCTTGCCGATCGGTGAGCACCGCATCGTTGAACGAGACGTCGCCGCTTCGGTCCCGTTTCTCAACGGAATCTTCTCGATCTCGAGGAGCGGTGACCTGGTCTACCGTCGCAAGCGGCCAGGAAGCAAGAAGCTGGTTTGGGTCGACCGAGACGGCAGCAGCCTTGGTGACGTGGCGCCGGAGACCAACTACTTCGCCAAACCGCAGTTCTCGCCCGACGGCCGCCAGCTCTCAGTCACTGCCTACGGCCTCGACCCCGGCAAGAACGCCGGGGCCGCGGAATACTTCACGGCACGACAGATGAGGCTGGACCTCGAGACCTCAGCCTGGTCGTCGGGAATTCAGTCGGAGCACCGCGCGGGTTCGGTGCTGTGGCTGGGACCCGACTCTCGCAACGTCGTCTTTTCATCGACTCGCGACGACGGTGTTCTCAATCTGTACCTGCAATCAGCCGATGGCAGTGGCAACGCGCAGCGCATTGCTCCCGGCGAGCGCGCGCAAGACTGGCTAGATGCAACGCCCGATGGACGCCTTCTGTTCTACAACCAGGCGGGCTTGCTGGGGTTCTTCATGTTGAATCGAGAGACCTCCGAGTCGACCCACATGAGTCCTGAGGCCAATGTCTACTCCGCGGCCGTTCATCCCTCCGGTCGCTACATTGCCTACGCCAACGCAACCGTTGATCAGGGCATCTGGATTCAACGGGTGCCTGATGCAGGCCAAAGGGAACTCGGCGCGCCCATTCGACTCACCCAGGGCCCTGACAAAGACGTTCGCTGGTCCCCGAGCGGAGACGAGCTCTTCTTCCGCAGCGCAACCCACTTCACGGGAATCCCCGTGAGGGTCACGGACGGAGACCTGGTTCCCGCCCGCCCTCAGGAGCTCTTCGAGGACCGCTTCCGGTCCGAAGGCAACCAGATGAGCTGGGCGATTCATCCAGACGGTCGTTTCCTGGTGCTCGAGCCCGCCACCGCCGACGACTCTCACGAGTACGTCTACATCCAGAACTGGCGAGCGAAGGTGGAATCCGTCCTCAGAGAGGACATTTGAGACCAGGCCCGCTCTGAGTTGCCCGCTCTGAGTGAGAGCAGCCAGGCTACGTCCTACGGTGTGTCTCCGAAGAGGCGCTCGAGCTCTCGATCGAAGTCGAGAACGACTCGGACGTCGCGCCCGCGCGGATCTCCGACCGGAACGAGGAAACGGCCATCTGCACCGACGTCGTAGAGGCGCGCGACCCAATAGAACGGCTCGACGATTTCCGGGAGCTTCAGCAGACGCCTCGGGACTCCGAACGGGCAGGCCAGGTCGTTCTCGATAGGGACCTCGAGGATCCACTCCCCAGTGGGATCGAGATAGTAGAGGGCGCTCCCGTCAGGATGAAAGACCGGGTGGAAGCCGCCTCGAGAAGAGATCGGCCGGACCTCCTCAGGCGCCGATACTGACGCCGCCCAGATCTCGAACGTGCCGCCGGGCTCCGACTCCCAGACCAGCCACTGCTCGTCAGGCGACACCGCGAAGTTCCGAGCCCCTTCGCCAGATCCCAGCCGAGCGCGCGGAAGAGGAGCGAGGCCCGAAGCCTCGGGGTCCGACTCGACGCTGCGGTCCGGCGTCGTCACTTCACCGGCGTCTGTCTCCTGGAACACCGCAGACGACATGACTCCGACGAGGTAGTTGGCGGCGACGACGGGTGCCGTCAGGCTGTACTCGCGCGTCAAGGTCACCGTACCCCTACCCTCGAGTGCGCGAATCTCAGCGTCCTCACCCCATCCGCGCGAGTAGATCCAACCACGGCTCCCGAACGACGACGGCCAGCTGACGCGAGTGTCGATCGGTGTGCCCAACGATCCCAGCGCCAGTTCAGCAACGTGGAGGTCGCTGCTGTTGGTTCCAGCGCCCACGGTGACGGCGACGAGATCTTGACCGGGCGCGGTGCGCGCGGAGCGATAGGCCGCCTCCGGCAAACCGAGCACTTCCAGACCGCCGTCCCGGTCGAGCCAGGCCAACCGCTTGCGCGGAGCCGCTCCGGCCCGATAGACCAGCGTGCCCTGATCGGCGAGCAGGAGATGCGCGCCAGGTCCCCAACGACCGACCGGAATCGGCAACGGCTGCACAGCATCGAGCACCAGATCTTCGAAGTCGACCCGGCCCACCCATGGGCTCCCCTGCCGAGAGAACGCGAGATAACCCCCGGTCAGACACGCAGGCGCGGCGGCGTCCTCAATGCGAGTGATGCGTTTGGTGTCCGCCTCGATGAGCCACGTCTCCGGCAAACCGACGTTTCCAGGAATCGGCGCTGTCCCCACGGCGACCACCCGCTCGCGCCAGAACGCACAGCGGGTGAAAGCGGCCCGACCGGGCTCCGTCGCGATCAACGGCGTCGACTCTCCCGAAGACAAGGAGTGGAGCTCGACGTCGTGCAAGTCGGTGGGGAAGGTCCGAAAGCCCGACGCCACCAGGGTGTCTTCGTCAAGCCAAGGAGAGCTCCCGAAGAAGCTCCCACGCCTGACGAAAGAGGAGCGCCGAGTCTCCAGATCGAGCACACGGAGCTCGTCATCGCTCTGGAAAGACAACATGGCTCCATTCGGCGAGATGGCGAGGTTCTGTGCCTTCTCGGTTCCGCCGAACTCCTCGTGACTGCCGTCGTGAATGCCCCAGCGGTGGATGCGGGTGACGTCGCCGGCCCGAGCGATGTAGTAGACGTTCGCGCCGTCGGCCGAGATGGCGACGGACTTCCAGAACAGCGCGTCCAGATCCGCCATCCCGCTGTTCGGCACCGCAAAGTGCCTCGTTTGCCGGGGGCGGCCGTCTTCCGCTGACCTGTCCGCTGACCAGCCACTGAGCAGGACCACCGCCAGTGCTCCCAGGATGGCACCCGCCGCAAGTGCGAGAGCCTTCGGCCTCCAACGATCCTCCGAGGGCTCGGACTCTCTCGACGAGACCTGCGCCTCTGAGGAATGCCGCAGCTCATAGGCGGCGTCACCGACGTCGCGCAACCGGCGACCGGGGTCCTTCTCGAGGCATCGACGAACGCACCGCTGCACGGGTTCGGGGAACGAGCCGAGCGGGCCCCACCGCGGCTCGTCCTTGAGCACTCCCGCGAGGATCTCCGTGGTGTCTGTCCCGGGAAAAGCGCGACTGCCGGTGAGAGCCTCGTAGAGACAACAACCCCAGGCCCACACATCGGTGCGCCGATCGACGATGATCCCTCTGATTTGCTCAGGAGACATGTATCCGGCGGTTCCGAGGAGCACACCGGCGGCCGTAGCGCCGACAGACAGTGTCGGGGAGTGCGTTTCGCCGATGCCAGCTGGGCGACCCTCGGAGGCGATCGCCTTGGCGAGGCCGAAGTCCAACACTCGGACCTGGCCTTCCGGTGTGATCTTGACGTTGGCGGGCTTGAGATCGCGGTGGACCAGTCCGCGGTAGTGGGCAGCAGCCAGGCCCTCGGCGATCTGACTGAAGACATCGGTCGCCTCTTCGAGCGACAGGGGCCCTCGAGCGATCCGCTCGGCCAGCGTCTCACCTTCGACCAGCTCCATCACCAGGAAAGGGTTTCCCGCCTCGCGCTCGAGGCCGTGCAGAGTCGCGACGTTGGGGTGGTTGAGAGCGGCCAGCGCCTTGGCCTCACGCTCGAAACGGCTCAAGCGCTCGGCGTCTCGAGAGACTTCTTCGGGCAAGACCTTGAGGGCCACCTCGCGCTCGAGCTCGCGGTCGAGTGCTCGGTACACCTCGCCCATACCGCCTGCGCCGAGTGGCGCCACGACCTCGTAGCGCCCCAGGCTGCTTCCGGATTGGAGGGTCATCTTGCTCGCAGTCTATCGACGACGAACCGCGACCTACTCGGTGCGCTCTCGGCTCGATCTGGTCACGTCATCCCATGACCGCCGGCGTACGGGGAACACTCCGGCTGTGACCAACCATGCAGCTGGTCGTCGTCGACCTCGTAGACCTCGACGCCGAGCGGCTGGCACACCGACAGCGTGTCCTGGGCTTCCGGTCCCCACATCGGCAACGACAGATCGCCACCGGGGCACGTCGAGAGAGCGCAGAGAAGGTCGATCTCGGCAAAAAACTCGAGGTAGTCGCCCGGCTTGGCCGGACAGGCTTTCATGAAATACAGCTCGTCGGCATTCAGCCCGGTGACCTGGAAGACGTTGAGAACGTCGTGGACGTCCGTCTCGGTCAGCCCGAAGGGGGCTACGGCGCGCGTCAGATTCGAGTGGCAGTGATGATCGAAGTCCTCGCCGCTCAACAGACGATTGATGTAGGGATCACAGCGAGTTCCCAACAGGTCGTGGACCCGGCCGCCATGCTCGTCGACTCCGTAACCCTCCAGGCTGTCTCCCGTGATCGTGACCATCGGTCGCATGTAGGGGAGGTTCGACCACAATCGATCGAGTGTGGTCACGTGCGCACCGTGGAGCTGCCGACTCCGTGACGCCCACATGCGTTCGTTCGGATCGTGTCGATTCCAGAGATTGAGGTCGCCGACCTGAGGTCCGCGCACAGCCACGATGCGAAAGACGTTGCCCGCCTCGACCTCCCACGCTCGCCCGTCGCGAAGAGGGATCTCGAACTCTTGGACCTTCGTGCGGCATCCCGTCTCCGCCGCGATGCGCCGATAGAAGTCCTGGTCACCGGACAGCACCGATGCGGCGTTTGCCTGATACGCGGGCGGATGGTTCTTCCACTCGGTCATGCCGTGCTCGTCGGCCTCCGCTGTTGGTTAACGATGATGAGACACGCCAGTCTACTGATGCCCTCAACCCTCGAGAACGGCACACCATCGCCCTCACCGCTACACTCCGAACAGAACCCCAAAACAACCGGACGCGTCCAACGACGAGAGAGGGATCCATGAGACATCCCCATCGACGGCTCCATCGACGGCAACCATTCAGGACTCGAGCAGACGTCGCCATCACCTGCGCTCTCCTCGCGATCACCCTCCTGACGAGTGCGCCAGCGCCCGCCGAGAACCTCGAACGCGAGTTCATCGAGCCGGTGCAGGACGTCTTCACCCAGGTGGTCACAGTGGCGAAGAACGGCACCAAGACCATCTACGTTTCGGGCCAGACTGGCGTCGGCGAGACGCTGGCCGAGCAGTCACGATCGCTCTACGCCAGCATGAAGGAGCGACTGGAGAAAGCAGGCGCGACGCCAGCCGACGTCGTCAAACTCGTGACCTACGTCGTCGACTGGTCGCCCGAGAAAGGCGCTGGGGCTTTTGCCGGATTCACCGAAGTCTTCGGTGAGGTCGAGAACAAGCCGGCTCACACCCTGATCGGCGTTCAGGCACTCTTTCAGCCTCAGGTGGTGATCGAAGTCGAAGCCGTCGCCGTGATCGAGACGAGCGACTAGACACGGTGCAGCTCCACACGAGCACACCGGCATCGGTATGCCAACGTTGACCCAAGATCAGCTCGACGAGATTCGCGAGCGCCTGGTAGCGACCAAGCGCGCGGCGGACGCCGTGATGAGCCACTCCGCCGCAGGCGTGACCGGCGTGGAAGTCAGCGGCTCCGCCATCGGACGGCTGACTCGCATGGACGCAATTGCGCTGCAGGCGATGTCGAAGATGAATCGCGCTCAGTTGTCGATCAGGCTCCAGCAGATCGACGCTGCGCTACGCGCTCTCGACGCAGGCCGCTACGGCCTGTGCAACCGCTGCAAACAGCCGATCGAGCCGCAGCGACTGGACGCGCTCCCCGAGGCCCCGCTCTGTCTGAGCTGTCAGGAGGCAGTCGAGCTCGGCTGAGCTGAGCATCTCAGAACCTATTGCCACCTGTGACCGCCAGCCAGCAGCCGAAGACGACCATGAGCAAGCAGGCCATAAGCAGCCGTTCGAGCTCACCAGACGGGCCAACCCGAATCGAGCTGTTCATGAAACTTGCGCTCGTCGCCCTAGGTGTCGCCTGTGCCTCGGTTCTCGGTTGGTCGATTCAGTCGATCGTGATGCACGAACGAGGCGAGGAAGGGCTGCCTCTGTGGGTGGCGAAGACTCTGGCGCTCGTCCTTTGCGCCTTGGTCGCCACCCTGACCACCAGGCGCTGGCGGCGCAATGAAGCTCTACCGGAAGGCTCTAATCTCTTGGTCGTCGTTGGCGCAACGACACTAGGACTTGGGGTCGCGCTCACCGTCATGCAACCGCTCGATGAGCTTGTCCCGGGCCGATCTGAGTACCGATACGACGGCACGACCAAGGTCGGTATTGCCGAAGCCCTTGCCGGAGTGCTCGTCCTCCTCGGTACCTGGCTGGGATTTCAACTCGGTGTTCCCCGGACCGATACAGGAAAGCAGCGAAGTAGAGGCAGTAAAAGTAGAGGCAGCAAGAGGCAACGACGATGACAAACGCAGACCCGATCTTACACGGCGAGAAGCCAGTTCTCGACACGGACCCAATCGACTGGCAGGAACCTGCGGTTGGCTTCGAGATCGTCTCGCGCCCGCTCTCCGTGACCGCTGCCCATCAAGCCGAGAAACTCGAGGCAGCGGGAGTGGACCCGGCGACCTTCGGCGATACGGTCGACCCGTCGTTTTTCATCGGGATCGGTATCCAGGCGGGAATCCGCAGCGGCATCAGTGCGCAAGGCAACGTCAACATGGTCCAGCGACTCACCCAGAAACGCCCCGTCCAGCTAGGCGAAACACTGCGCGTGAAAGGTCACATCGACGCCATCAACGAGGTGCCTCGCGGTCACACGGTCAGCACCGTCATCACCTTCGAGGACGCAGACGGTCACGTGGTCGTCGACGCCTCGCGCACGTCGCTCAAACCCGACCCGTCACGGGCGGGCCGACGCGGCGCGGGAGACCGACCGCCGCCGGTGGTCCCCGAGCCGCATCTGGCCTCGGTCATCGACGAGCACCAGCTGACCCCGGAGCGCGTCAAGGCATACTCGACCGAGGGCAACGCCATCCACTACGAAGAAGAAGCCGCTCGCAAGGCCGGGTTTCGCGCTCCCATGATCGGTGGCGGCATGGGTGTTCACTACTTGGCCGCACTCCTGTGGTCACGAGGTGTCCCAACAGAGCTCGACCTCAGCATCTTCTTCCGAAGGCCGATCTTCTGGGACGAGCGGTTCACGGCTGCAGTGCTCGGAGAGCCCGACGATCGCTCGAGCTGGGAGGGACTCTGCCTCTTGCGCGACGAAGGTGAAGCAGGCCTCAAGGTTCTGACCGAGGCACGAGTCGAGACGCTGTCAGCATGAACGCATCACGACCGACGCCTCACGGCGCCGGTCGATTGCTTGACGAGGTCTCCGTTCACGTGCGGTTCGTCACTTGCTGCTGACGCGCACCGCCTTGGCGCTTCGCAGCGCGGACTGCACGTCAGCTGTGCTGACCACCGCTGAGGCGATGAAGCGCAAGTTGATGAGCGCAGCTTCGTAGCCGTCGGCTCCGGGAACCTGTCCTCCCGCCGTCGCGTCGCTCACGACGGCCACTTCGAAGCCTTCTTCGATCAGACCGCGCATGTGCGACTCGGAGAGGTTGGCTGACATGGCGGCCAGGATCACATGGTCGATGCCGCGCTTGCGCAGCTGCAGAACGAGATCGTTGGTCGCGGGGCCATGAACCGTGCGGTGAGGTGACGACAGTCTTGCCGTTGTCGATGTAGGGCTTGTAGCGAGCCACGACGGGCTAGGCCGCCTCACGAAATCTCGGAGATCGCGAACTTTCGTGACGTGCTCACGAAACTCCAGGGGAGGCGACGGGGTCCAGAGCAGCGCTCAGCCCCAATCCCGCGTGCACGCGTTCACTCAGGGGATCGCCTCCCACGGAATGCGACTGGCATCCCAGTTGCTCCGTAAGGATGGCAGAGGGATGCAGAGGGATGGCAGAGATGCCAGGAGACTGCCGAAAGCCCGAGATCCACCTGTCAATCGAGGACGTCCAGATGAACCCCAATCCATCTCCATTTCACCGCGGCGAGCAGGAGCTCCAAGAGCGCATGGGAGTGCGCAACGCCATCGAGCCCTGGGCGCAGAAGGTCGTGCGACCTTGGTTGCCCGAGCAGCACCGCGACTTCTACGAACAGCTACCTTTTGTCGTCGTCTCTGCTCGCGACGAAGAGGAGCGCCCCTGGGCAACCCTGCTAGCTGGGGAGCCTGGCTTCGCTTCCTCGCCAGATCCCGAACGGCTCGAGGTTCGAGCCAAGCCGGTACCGGGCGACGCGCTCGAGAGTGCGCTTCGACCTGGTCGCGACGTGGGCCTGCTCGGACTCGAGTTCCATACCCGGAGACGCAACCGTCTCAACGGACGCATTTCGGCAGCCGGAGAGAGTGGGCTGCTGCTGGAAGTGGGCCAGGCTTTTGGCAACTGCCCGCAGTACATCCACTCGCGAGCCTGGGAGCGCCGAGTAGCCTCCAAACCCGAGCGATTCGTCCATCAGCGCTTCTCGCCGTCGCTGACTGGTTGGATCGAACGAGCCAACACCTTCTTCATCGCCACTGGTACTCCATCCGGCGGAGCTCAGCCCTCCGACGGCATGGACGCATCGCACCGAGGAGGTAGTCCCGGTTTCGTTAGGGTGACCGGCAAGCGCGAGCTGGTCTTCCCGGACTATGCCGGCAACAACCACTACAACACGCTCGGCAATCTCCAGCTCGACGATCGCGCGGGCCTCCTGTTCGTCGACTTCGAGCACGGCCATCTGCTGCAGTTGACCGGGCGCGCCTGGGTCGACTGGGAGGCCGACACCTCACCGTTCCCCGGCGCGCTGCGGCTGGTGCGCTTCGAACTCGACGAGGCCGTCGAGCTGCTCGATGTTCTGGCACTACGCTTCGAGTCCGAGCAGTCCACCCAGCCGCTGAGAGTGACCGCAAAAGAGCGCGAGAGCGAAGGCGTCACGTCGTTCACGCTCGAACCAACCCGAAACGCTGCCGTGCTACACAGCGCCGGTCAGCACCTACCGATCTCGGCCATCTTGCCTGGCGACCGTCATCCGACTCGACGGACATACTCACTATCGAACGCACCGGGGGATGGGAGCTACCGAATCACGGTCAAGCGTCAACCAGGCGGACTCTTCTCGAACCATCTCCACGATTCGGTCGACGTGGGCGACCTGATCGACGCGGAACCGCCGTCCGGCGACTTTGTCGTCGACACGGAGTCTGAACGCCCGCTCCTCTTGATCGGCGCTGGCGTGGGTATCACTCCGCTGATCAGCATGATGCACGAGGCCAAGCGCACCGGTCGGCCAGCTCTGCTCGTCCACTCGGTACGCGACGGCCAACACCATCCGCTCCGCGACGAGGTGCAGGACCTGACCCGAGGCTCGGACCATCTCGAGGTGCACTTCGTCTACAGCCAGCCGCTGGAATCGGATCATCTCGACAGCGACTACCAGACTCGGGGTCGCATCGACGGGAAGCTCTTGAGCTCTCTGGACTCCGAGCTCCGATCGGATGTCTATCTCTGCGGCCCCTTGCCCTTCATGGCGTCCCTCAGAGACCAGCTGGAGGCACTCGGAATGCCAGCCGAACGAATCTTCAGCGAGACCTTCGGGCCGGCCTGAGCGCTCACGACGCGGCGACGTGGTCCCGTCGAATCCCCATCTTCTCGATTCGCGACGAGAGAGTCATCTCGCGTCCGTGGGACTGACCGAGACCGCTGCCCGAGATGCCGGCTACGAGACCACGGTCAAGACCAACGACATGAAGACGTGGCGCTCCTCTCGCACCTTCGCCGAGCGCGACGCCTGGGCGAAAGTCATCGTCGAAACGTCCTCCGACAAGATCCTCGGCGCCCACCTTCTCGGTCACGGAGCCGCCGAGACCATCCACGCCTTCTCGTTCGCCATACGCCATGAGGTCAGTGCCGGCGCGCTCGCAGACACGGTCATGGCTTATCCGACCTTCCACGCGGATCTCAAATACCTGGTCTGAGCGGCGCTTCGCCGCAGGCGCTGAGGTCGTCGGATCTCAGCGCCAGTCGTCGGGTCCAGGCGGCTCCATCTCCGGATGACCACCGGGCTCCCACTGATGGCTCGACCGTGTCCAGAACCAACCCGTGTGACCGTTGTCCCTCTGCCGCACCGTCACCTCGGCGGGATCCAGGGTCGGAATCAATCGGGCATTGACCGCGAAGATGTGTGACGGCGCCATGACCGGCGTCGTGTGAGTCACACACCCGCACTCCCGGCAACGATGAAACGCCAGCTCTCGGTCACCCCACAAGTAGCTGTCGGTCGCGTCCGACCCGGCGACGAGCTCGACGTCGCCTGGCTGGGGATACGTCCACAATGCACCGTAGCGCCGACAGATCGTGCAGTTGCAGTCGAGGACCCAATCGGGTTTCTCGATCAGCAGGCGGACTTTGCTGCAATGACAGGCCGCTTTGAGCTTTGGCATCGATCGCCCCTCCGGAAACTCACCGGTCAGTGGTCTCGAGATCTTTTGGTCGAAGCGTCAGTCGACCACCCACTTCCCGGCTTCAGCCATGCTCCGTCGATAGCCGGCCAGGCAATACCAGAAGAGCAGGGCTGCGATCGGCTTGAAGATACCTTGGGTCGTGGCGATCGAATAGTGGAGCATGCCATCGTCCTGATACAGGAAGTCGGTCAGCGCAGCCAGCGTGCTGGTGCCAAAAGCCATTCCGATGAAGCTGGTGAAGAAGATGTAGAGCCCCGTGGTCTGACCGCGCATCTGGTTGGGCGTGATCGGCTGGAATGCCGCGGCCATGACGCCGAGGTAGGCGCCGGAGAACAACATGGCAGGCCAGAGGATGACCAGCGTGAGAGTCGCACTCCCCGCCAGCGGAGCGGCAACCGACGGCACGATGGTGATCAGGGTGGTGATCAACATGGTCCGCACGTAGGCATCGGTGTATCCCCACGCTGACAATTTGCTGGCGATCCACGGCCCCATCATGATGCCGAGAATTCCGCTCGTCAGCACGAGCAACCCATAGATCGAGCCCACTTCGGCTCGACTCATTCCGTAGTTGCGCACCAGCATCTCCGGATACCAGCCTCCGGATCCATACCCGGCCATCGACAGCATCGCCGTTGCACAAAAGAGCGAGAGGTACACGCGACGTCGTCGCCAGAGAAACCTGGCCAAGGTGGCGATCGGCAGGCGCTCATCGCCTCGACTCGAGGTGGCCATCTCCTTGCGCTCAGGCTCGACCATGGTCAACGCGAGAAGTCCCACGAGCACACCCGGAAGTCCTACCGTGATGAGAGTCGCCTGCCACGGCTCGACGGTGCCCACGATCGGCAGATCGAAAGCACCAATTCGCATGTAGGCGTCCATCAGGAGACCCCCGACGACCAGGGCAAGCCCGCCGCCGACCCGCACGCCCGCCTTGTAGAAGGACATCGCGTAACCAAAGTGCCGCGGTCGATAGCTGTCGGTGATGATCGAGTAGGCGGGGGGAGCCAATCCCGCCTCTCCGACACCGACACCCATCCGCGCACCAAACAGACTCGCGATCCCGGTCGCCGTCCCGGTGGCGACCGTCGACAGACTCCAGAAGGTCACGCTGCAGGCGACGATGACGCGACGCGAATAGAGATCGGCAAGTCGCCCCAACGGAAGGCTGGCCAGGCTGTAGGGAATCGCAAAAGCTGCACCGGCGAGCAGGCTGTACTGGAAGTCGCTGATGCCGAAGTGCTCGCGAATCGGACCGACGAGAAGCGACAGGATCTGACGATCGATGAAGGCCAGGACGTAGGCCACGAAGAGGAGAACCAGCGCGTAGTTCGCAGCGCCCAGAGAGGGGTAGCGAGCGTCTCCTCGAGCCGAAACGTCGGTTCCACCAGAGGCTCCGGCGGCCTCGACGGTCTCACCTGAGCCCGACGACAAGAGTTCACCTCCAGTACGAAACGCGGCGTCCTCCTGGGAGGACCTCGCATCGCCGTGTCACTTTCGATTCGGCAACCAAACGGCTCCCAACGAGCTCCTCGCCACTTACCTACGTCGCGGCCGTACGGTGCGAAGTCTTCGATTGCTCGATCGACTTCGGCTCGGCGTTCAATCGCATCCGTGGCAGAAGACGACAGTCTCCTTGCACATTGCGCCGCCCTCGTGGCCTCGACATCCCGGGCAGGCGCGTACGGAAGCTACTCGTGCCGGTGGTAGACCTTGTCGGTGATCTTCCAACCGTCGTCGAACTTCAGGAGAGAGAGATAGTCGGTGTAGACGTGCTGCTTCTCGCTGCCTTCTACCTTGAACAGCTCGACCTTGACCACCGCGGCATCGCCCGTGATGTCGATCATCGGGAATCGCCACTCCCACGTC
>JANQPS010000738.1 GCA_028285365.1 Thermoanaerobaculia bacterium
CTCTTGATGCGGCGCTCTGTTGTCTCCGTTGGTCACGCTACTCGAAACCCAGCCCACGGGGGCTCAACGATTGGATCTAGGGGCAGGCTTGCCTTCAAAACCGAGGTTTTCGTCGTCGAACGGGATCTCGATCTCGCCCTTGATGCTTTGTCCGGGTGTCCAATCACCCTTGACCTCGAGCGGTCCATAGGCCGTATCGAGAATGCCGCTGAACTTGCTGCCGTTGCGAACGACCTGGGTGAGAGTCGCGTCGATGATCTGATCGTTGGCCCTGATCGCCCACGTGCCATTACCCTCCGTGGGGAGGTAGAGGGCAGACCCGCTCTCGTCGTCGCGCGATCCGTCTCTCTCGATCTCGTAAACCGTCAGCCAGTAGACGTCCGAGTCATGAGCGTTCAGCAGGGTCGTGAGTCGGCGCTGCATACGCTCGTCCAACGACAGCGGACGCAGTCCCTCCTCCGCGACCGCGTCGACGAAGCCGATCATCATCTCGTCGTAGGACTCGTTGCCGAAGCGGACATTGCGGGTCGGATCCGGATTGTCGGGGTTGCCGGTCGAGTTGTCGAAGTGAGCGACGCACTCGATCCGAGTTCCGGCAGGAATCTTCTTGGGCTCTGCGAGCTCGTAGAGGGTCTGCCAGTTGAAGTCGTAGTCCGAGACCTTGAGCAGCACCTCGGAGGTCCCGTCCGGGTAGTGGGCCGTGTAGGTGAAGTCTTTGCCTCGGTAGTGCATGTGCGGCAGTAGTCCGTGGATCGCCGAGTCCTGATCGAACGTCATCGACGCGCGAACCTGATGGTTGGCAGCACCCGCAGGAATCTCGAAGCCGTTGTTCTGGATCCAGAGGTTCTGGAGCTCTTTCTCGGGCTCACCGTCGTAGAAGTAGAGACCAATCTGGGTCTGGTCGGTGGTGGGGTCGGCGTCAGGGTGGTAGTGCATGTCCGCCACCAGTCTGCTGCCTTCCTTGACCAGCCTGGCAGTGCCCTCAGGAAACACCATCGGATCCATGCCGGCAGCCCAGGCGCCGAGCCATCCGGCCTCGGACTGTCCGCCATTGCCCATGGCCATCAGGATGACGTGGTGCACCACTCGGCGGTTGCCGGGCTTCACCTCGACCGCGCGGATCCACGTGTCACCCTGGCTGTCGATCTTCTGAATGAGGTCTCTGAACACGTCGGGACCACCACCTGGCAGGGAGACCGCATCGAGGGTGACGATCAGGTCGGGTTCTCCTAGCCGCCAGCCGTCTTCGTTGGGGGTTGGTGTCTCGAATTCACCGTCGCCGCGCTGCGCGCCGGTCGTGACCCACTTGTCGATCAGGGCAACGTCGTGGGCGCTCAGCCGGCGGTCGTTCTTGAACGCACCGTGCTCAGGATCGGCGTGCCAGGGGGGCATGGCACCGTCATTGACGGCCCGTTGAATCGTCCTCGCCCAGGGGCGGGCCTCGTCGTAGCTGAGGAGCGACATCGGTGCGATCTCGCCTGGTTGGTGGCAGCTGACACAGCTGGAGTTGAAGATCGGCGCGACGTGGTCGACATAAGTCACCTGTTCAGGCAAGTCGGCAGGGTTTTTGGTGCTGGTGTTGCCAGCGACGGGGAGGACCAGGAACAGGGCCGCCGCCGAGGCGATCGCAGAGCTCTGCAGACAAAAGGCAACTGGCTTCACGGGCAGTCTCCTTGCGGTTCTTCTTGGGTAGTTTCCTCTGCCGTTGAAGATGTGGCAGGAGTTGCCGAAAACACCAGGCGAGAGGAAACTGAGTGAACCCTAGCGAGTCGATCTGAGCGGGGACTGGACCGAAGATGTGATTTCTTTTAGAAACCAGTCCCGCGCTCGGCCAATGCAGTGGGCCGTTCGCCGTTGGCTAAAAGGCGTAGAGGTAGCGGGTCGAGCGGATCAGGATGCGGCCGTTGGAGATCACCGGCGACGCGTGGATGCCCTCATCGAGGGAGGTCTTGGACAACAGCTCGTAGTCACGGCTGGCTCGAATGACGAAGAACTCACCCCCATCGTTGGCGAGGTAGACCTTGCCGTCGGCGCCCACGGGTGACGCCGAGAAGTAGCCGCCGAGTCGCTCCCTCCACACGACCTCGCCGGTCTTCGAGTCGATGGCGCTCGCCACACCGGTCTCCGTGGCCATGAAGATGAGGTCGTTGTAGTGGAGCAGCGACGACACGTAGGGTGCTCCGGTGGCGACCCGCCAGCGGATCCTGCTGCTGGTGACGTCACCTTGGTGATTGCCGAGCTCGACCGCCATGTAGGGGCCGCTGCGGGACCCTCGACTGGTGTAGAGAACGCCGTTCGAATGGACTGGCGACGAGATCGGCACGCGCACCGGCGAGCCTACGCTCCAGCGCCGGGCACCGGTGGCGGGATCGTACACGTCGATGCGCTGGCTGCCGTTGACCACCAGATCGGTGTTTCCCGAGCGCTCGATCAGGAGAGGAGTCGTGTAGGAGCGGCCGGGCTCTTCGCGCTCCGTTCGCCAGACGTTGCGCCCCGAGTTGGCGTCGAGGGCAATCAGATAGGCCTTGGAGTGCTCACACGCGAAGATCGCCTTGTCGTCCCACAGCACGGGAGAGCTTCCGTGTCCCCAGCGGATCTCGAAGGGACCGTATTCGGCTGACAGATTGCGCTCCCAGAGCTGCTTGCCGTCGAGGTCGAACGTGACC
>JANQPS010000749.1 GCA_028285365.1 Thermoanaerobaculia bacterium
CTTTGCGGTTGCACCCGCCGGTGACGTTGTCGAGTCGGCTGCTGACCGAAGACACGGTCATCGAGGGCTACACCCTGCCGGCAGGCACCATCGTCGGAATCCCCATCTGGCTCTTCGGACGAGATCCGAACCTCTATCCCGACCCGGAACGCTTCCAGCCGGAGCGCTGGCTCGGCGAGCAGCGTGCACGCACCCCGATCGAAACCAGCGCCTTCGGGGGCGGCGCCCACTTCTGCCTCGGTTACCACATGGCCTGGGTGGAGGTGGTGCAGTTTGTCGTGTCGTTCATGCGAGGTTTGCACGAGAAGCAACTGCGTCTGTCGATGCCAGCCCTGCCTGGCGAGCGCTTCATCCCGCTCTTGCGGCCGAAGATGACGGAAACGCGGTGCAGGTTTGTTGCGGCTTCTAGTACGAGGACTGACGCTAGTTGAGTCTTACGGTTTAGGAGTCTCGCCCTCACAGCTGCCTCCCAAGAGCAGCGCGGGTCCAATCAGGATTGTCCTCCCCATGTTCATCGCTCAGGCTGCGTGTCACGCCCGAGCGACACAAACCTCGATCTCCAAACCCGGTTGGGGTGAGGGAAAAGAAGCGCCGCGGTCGTTTGTCGAGTGAACCAGGTTGTCCCGGTGACGGGAGAGCCGCTCGACGAGGGACCACGTCATGCCCAACCGAAACACGCTCTTCTACTTCGCGCTTGCCTCTGCCTTTCTCATCCACGTGACCTCAGATGCGGCGCACTCTGAGAGTCGCGATGGTCGCGACGGTCTCGGCCGCACTGCCAGGATCGAGTGGAGCGATTTCGACCGCGGGCGTTCCCAGACGGTCACCATCGTCGGTGAACCGAACCGAGACCTGAGAGTCTCCGTCAAGGTCCAAGCCACCTTCGGACCTCTAGAGACCGTCCTGGTGGACGAGATCGTCGACGTGCCGGCCGCCAGGACGGTGGAGGTCGCCATCGATCTCACCCGAGCTACCAACCTGCACTCTCGGCAGGCGAGCTATGCCACACGCCTGACCGGTCGCGCGGCGGTGATCTTGCCCTCGGGTCTTCCCGGCCCGATCCAGCGACTGGAGAGCCGCTACCTGATAGCGGATAGAGACGGAGCCGTACTCGACGTGCTCGACGTGGCAAGCTTCAACCAGAGGCATCCGGGCGGTGTCACCGACCCCGAGCTTCGCCAACAGATCGCCGCTGAAGAGGCACGCTATCTCGCCACGAGGCCGGAGGGCAGCGAGCTCGAAGGCATCGCCATCTCCTTCGAACCGGGCCTCTACACGACGGTCCCCCGAGCCGACCCGAACGACCTCAGCAATGGCGAAGAGAGCTCCGACGACGACCCTGGGCCAGGCATCGACCTCACCTCGAACGACGTGGCCACTCGCATCTGCATCGAGTTGGTCCCCGAGTTCGAGGACGTCAGCACGCTCGACTACCCCAGCCCGCTCGAGGATTTCTGGACGAGCAACTCACCCAAGAAGGGGCGCGGCATTCGCGTCAAGGTGACCGACAAGACCACCGACGAAGACGTCTTCTACGACTACACGGGTCGCGGCTCCGGGTGCACGCCATGGCTGCACCTGATAGCGGACCGCAAATACCGGGTCCGCGCGTACTCCCAAGCCATGGTCTCACCGGAAGCAACCAACCTGATCGACGTTCGCAACAACCCCGGCGACGATCAGCGCTTCTACACGACGCTCGCCCACAACTTCGAGCCGACTGCGGGCCATGTCTACCTGTCCTGGCACAACCCGACTCCCAACAGCGTGGTCAACATCGTGGCGGCAGCCGGGTACGCGGTCAACAAGAGGTACGCCGGACTGTCGGGCAAGACGTTCTTGCTCTACGAGTCCTACGATGAGGATGACGAGGAAGCCTGCGGCACGGGCAGTTGCGCAAAAGAGGCAGGCGGAGGCGTCGTCTACCTGTCGGACTGGGGCGGCAAGCGCAAGTTCATCATCGCCCACGAGCTCGGCCACGCCGTGAACATCAAGCGAAACGAGGACAAGCGGGCCAACACTGGCAAGCTGGAGGGACAGCACACCTGTACGCGCTATGACGGCGCGCACGCCATGACCAGCAAGGAATACCAGACCGTCGCCGCCCACGAAGGCTGGGGCCACTTCTACGCAGCGACCGTATGGAACGACCCGAGCGAGCCTGACTGCGCATTCGCCTACTACATCAACTACGACCTCGACCACGATGGAACCACAGAAGGCTGGGAGAGCAGCCCTTGGATCAGCTGTACGGACTCATGGGAAGCCGATGATGCGATCAACATCGGAGTCGTCGACCACGTGGCAGAGGGCATTCCGGGCGCGGCCTATCTCCAGGTCTGTGAAGACGAACCACCACCCGAGTGCTCGCTTCCACAGGGCTACTTCGAAGAAGAGGTCTGCTTCTACGATGCGTCGATCCCGTACGACGACCAGGCGGTCGAGTACGACTGGCTGCGCGCACTGTGGAACCTGCACAAAGAAGGCGGCGCTACTTTCACCGACATCTTCAGGATCTTCGACTGGTCTGATCCCCATCAGTGGAACAGCAAGGGAGACGGTGTATTCGAAGAGCTCGAGTCGACCGCGTTCGACGTCCTGAGTGAGGACGACCTCTTCACGTTGTGGGTCAACCTGACGGCTGACCACGGGCTGCGCCAGTAGTCAGTTCCTGAAGCAATCTGACCGGTGGTCGCGTGGTCCTTGTACTCGCCAAGCTCGAGGTGGGTGAACCTCAGACCCGCCTGAACGATCAGGGCTGAGCCTCTACCTCGACCGCCGTGCACAGCGAGTACGTGACCTCGTTGCACGTGACCTCGAAACCAGGATTCTCGATTTCGACGAAGAAGGTCCCGTCATCCCGACGGTGACCGGTGACGACAAAAGTGTCACTGAGAACGAAGAGGCCGCTGCTGACTTCGACCTCGTCCCGAGGTGTCCATTCGACGGCCCTGTGATCCTCCGTGCAGCCGTGGCTGACCTCGAAGCTGCTTACTACTCCAGGGTCCGAGGCGTTGTCGAACGAGTAGTCGAAGCTGACCACTGCGACCAAACCTTCGCAGCGCCCCACGCCGCGCATCTGCACGCGCTGCTCCCGCGCGTCGGCCAACGGAGTCATCGAAGCGGGCGCCTCTGCGAGGACGTCACTCCCGCCCTCGGCGCCCTGACTCAAGCTATCCATCTCGGCCAAGAGACGACGTCTCTCTGCCTCGAGGTCGGCCGGCAGCGCTTCCGCCTCGGGCTTCCCTGGCAGAGGCTCCAGAGCCACGAAACATCCCGGCGTCGTCGAGCGAACGAGCTGCTCACGGGCCGCCTGTCTCAGGTCCTCCGTGATCCGCGACGGGCGAGTCAGGGTGCCCACGACTCCTGACCAAGGAGCCGGGTCGGTGATTGGCCCGGCCAAAGCGACCATCTGGGCAAGCACTGCCGGATCGTCTTCGGACCATAGGCCCAGCGAGACGTCCCACGCAACGTCCGCAGCGCGCTCTTGGGCCGACATCCCGGCGAGGAGCGGCAGCAGGTACCGAGGCTGGTCCCTGCCCCGCGCCCACTCCTTGGCTGGACGCAGCAGCTCGCTGGTGTCCTCGGCACGAGCCAGAGCCACGTCGAGCTGCCCGGTCGCTGCCAACGCTCCGAGCCAATGCTCCGTCCACTCCGGATCGCTCACCGCAGCGGCACGAATCGGTTGGGCTGCCGCCTGAAGGCATGCGTCCGAGCACCCCTGTCGAGCCAGCAGATTGACGAACGACGGCAGCAAGAACTCACGGCTCGACGGATCGAGCCGGTCGAACTCCGCCAGGGCGGCCTGGACCAGCGCGAGCGCCTGCTCCTCGCCAAACAGCTTCTCGACCTCGGGGATGACAAAACTAGCCGAGGAGCTGTCGCCCATCAGATCCGCGAGCTGCGGCGACGCCAGGAGCGCTCGACGCGTCTCGTGCTCACCCTCGCGGTCGTAGATGTGCAGGGCGTTCTGGACGCCTGTGAGCGGATGGCCGCTCAGCTCCCGCAGACGACTCAGCCCATCTTCGACTCCGTGTTGGGCGATCAGATGCATGGTCACCGTTCCGTCGATGAACGTGCCCGGCTCGATCGCTCCGAGGATGTCGTTCGCCTGCTCGACCTCTCCCAGCCGGTACAGCACCGAGGCGTAGCTTGCTTTCGCACGGTCGTCGAGAGCCTCGAAGGCCAACTGACCTAGCAGCTCCTTCGCAAGCTCCAGATGCCCTGAATCAGCGGCGTCAGCCGCCGACGAGCTCGTCATCGAGACCAGCGAAGCTTCCTCTTCCCCGTAAGTCGACGTCAGCGCCTCGATCACGCTCCGGTCACCGTTTCTTGCGAGCCTCAGGATCGCCTGCGCCTCTTCCTCCGGCTCGACCTCTCCCCCGAGACCTTGCCAGTAGCTGAGGAAAGAGTCGGTGTCGGCGGCGCTGGCGAGATCACAGGTGCCCTCCGAAGCGACCGGCAGGGCCACGGCGTGGAGCCCGGTCCCTAGGAAGAAGGCAAGAGTCATGGTGGCGGCAATGGGGTTCGGCAGCCTGCTCATGGACGCGTCTCCTGGGAGTCAGAGAATCAAGGAAAGAGAATCGTCTGAGAGGGCGTCGTGGAATCGGCGTGGAGGGACGCCCCTCACCACTGCTAACGCCGCGCACCGCGCGATGCGCACTTCCAAGCCGAGAGTCGTCCGCGACGCTCGGAGGCTAGTTGTTCTCGAAGACGATCGGGACACCTGAGCAAGGCCGCTGAACGGCAAGAACCTCGTGGTTCGTAGCCGAGCCAGGCCCCGCTGGACAACCAAGCCCGTCGTTCGGAGCAGTGACGGGCCACGGAACAACAAAGGCCCCGTCGTTCGGAACAGCGACGGGCCCACGGAACAACAAAGGCCCCGTCGTTCAGAGCCGAGCCCGCAGGGCGAGGCGAAGAACCTCTCTTTCACACCAGCGAGTTGCCACCTCTTCCCATGACCGTGCCCCTCAACCCGCTGCAAGCGACTCATCGTCGCGCGAGTGTAGGCTGCGTTGGTGACGGCTTTGCACAGCTCATTCCTCGTCAACCGCCGGTCCGCGACGGCGGCGCTCCTTGCAGCCGCGCTCCTAACGCTGGGCGCGACTTCGAATGACCATCGCTACGTCGACGGCGAGGTCTTCGTCTCCGAGAGCACGCCAGCCTTCGAAATGCGAGTGGACGAAGGTCTCGGCTACGTCGGCGCGATCGACTTCGTGCTGTGGGACAAGGCTCGGGCTCAACGCCACCATTGGGTGGACGCCAATGAGAGCGGCGAGATCGACCGCCTTCTGATTCTGCAGTTCGAGAGTTTCCTGGACAGTGTCGAAGGCAACTACAGCTTTGGTATCCCTGCAGACGACCAGGCCGCTGGCAGCAACTATCGCTTCTCGCCGCAGGAGATCACTCTCGGTGGCCATGGCTACGTTCACAACACGTGGGCTTACGACAACGCTCAGAACATGCGCGAGAAGACAGACGGCGAAGCTGCGCGAACCGGCCGCTTCCTGGAAGAGCGCGGCCTCCGCCTGGACGCCGAGGTGGTCATGTCTCGCTTCGTGCGTGCGGTGGGCGATGACGCTCGAAACGAGCTCATCATCTTCTACATCGAGCCGATTGCCGCTCTTGGCCACCACCTAGACGACTTCCCGGACGGCGGACCACCAAGCGAGACCTACGACCAGATGTCGGCCGGCCTGTTGCAACGCTCGTTGGCAGCGTTCGAGTTCAGGTCAAGCACCAGACCCTGACGACGGGTCGATCCGCGTTGCGGCCGAGATCCACCCCTTCATCCATCAGGGCAGCCTCAGACCTGCCAAGACACCCGGTAGCGGCACACGTCGGCGTTGCGTGCACGGCACGCTTCCTCGACAATCGAAACGCTCTTCGCGCCACACATCTCGAGTGCCTCTTCGTACCAGCCGATCACGGTGAGGCAGTCGTTGGCCGAAGCCGTCTCGCCTTCGTAGGTGGTCATGATCCCAGAGGTCGGACCCGTCGACTGATACTCGCGCCGGCCCGTGTCGTAGTAGAAGCTGTAGATGCGATCGGTCCGAGCCATGAACAGTGCAGGATCACCAGGCGTGAGGAACGGTCGATGAGGGCCGTTGAGGTTTTCCCGAGCGGACATGGCCCCAATCGTCTTGAAGATTCCCTGGTCGCCACGACCAACCACCTCGACGATCGCGGCGTCGAGCGGCTCGTTGAGACTGAACGGATACCACTTGGCGCCGAGGAGGCCATGCTCGAGCGTTGCTCGCTCTTCGGGCCCGAGCCGATCCAGGACTTGCTGCCAGACGTCCTCGCCGTGGTGTTTGATGACAAAAGACCGCCGCGCCATGATCACCGCGCCTTTGACGTTGGTGCTCATGACGACTCCGTCACCTGCTCGGTCACCTGCTCCGGCGCATGCGGCGACGAGCTCACCGGGGCCACGGGCTGAGGTTCCTGGCCAGAGCTGAAGTGACTGCTCAGGATGGTCACCAGCTCCTCGAGCTCCTGACGATCGACGTCGTCGAATGCCGCAGGCTGGTGGGAGTCGATATCGAGCACGGCAACGAGCTCGCCTCGAGCGTCAAAGACCGGTACGACGATCTCGGACAGCGTCCTGGAGTCACACGCGATGTGCCCGGGGAAGGCGTGGACGTCCTCGACAACCTGACTCGTTCGTTCCCTCGCAGCAGCGCCGCAGACGCCTCGGTCGAAAGGAATCTCGAGACAGCCCACGGGACCTTGGTACGGCCCGATGCGCAGCAGCTCGGGCGCTACGACTCGGTAGAAGCCGGTCCAGCTGGCCGCGGCGAGGCCGTCGTGGAGCACCGCAGCGCAAGAAGCCATTGCGGTGACACTGTCGGTCGTACCGTCGAGCAACTCGACGACTTCCCGCCGCAGTCTTTGGTAGGTGTCGCGCTTGTTTTCGTCCATTGCGAGTGTCCGAACCTTTCCGCTGTTGCTCCTGAGCCAGAAGCCTGACGTGTTGTGGTCGACAGCGAGAGCGAAACCGACGGACACTGCCACCCGTTCACATGGGCTGCACCCACAACGACGCCATCATGCACCAATCGTGCCGCCAGGTCCGGTTTCTGGCCATGTGGCCGCATGCTTGATCGATCTCATGGACGATGAAGTCATCCCCTGAGACAGCCACCCCCTAGACGACTCGGACTCGGCCGGGCCAGCGGCTAGCCGGGACGTTCACGTCGGCGACGGCCTCGCGGCGGCTTGCCTGCTCTTCTTCACCAGTCATCCTGACGAAGTACCGGTCGGAGGCTGTCCAACACAGCGGAATGGTCGGCCAGTACGGAGGAAGGACCAAGGCCAGGATGTGCCATCGTAAGAGCGCATCACCGTCGCTGCCACCAAACCCAACCGCCCGCCGGCCGATCTAGAAGCAGCTTCCACTCACCGCACTGCATCCAATCGACCCCAGCGCGCGGTCATATCGCTACAGGCGATCGGCGCTCAACCGCACGTCAATCGTCACCGTGCTGCTCTCGCCACTCTTTCTCGAGCAGCCGAGCTCCGCGAAGAATGCCGCCCATTGCATAGTTACCCTCGTGGCAGGCGTACTCGTAGAGACGATCTTCGGTCTGAGGCCACGTGTACTTGCCGCTGTAGGGCTCTTCGTAGTCTTCGTCGTAGACCGTGAAGTCGTAGAGCAGCGTGTCCTTGCTCGTACGAGTGAATCGCTCGACGAGGCGGTAGTCCCGCTGCATTCCGGGGACGAAGAGGAAGTTGGTCGTCTCGACGACCAGCGTGTCTCCCTCCCAGTGTCCGATCGAATCACCGCTCACCGAGAGAATGTCGTCGGCTACGTGCTCGGAGTTCAAGCGGATGATCCGCGCCTCGTGCATCCACTCGACCAGGATGACGACGTGAGTGTCCGTCTGAGTGATCGTGTACAGGTTGTTGTAGAGCACCGACCGGGCTGGCATCAGGCCGTTAGGGAAGATGCAGCGCTCGATGGTGGCCAGTGACTCAGGATCGTCATAAGGACCCGGGCCAGCCCCCTCATCCAGCCACCAGGCGGTGCCGGTGTTCTTGAACACGTAGGGACGCGCCTTGGCACGACGGGCCTTGCCCTCAGCGGTCAGCGCCGGCAGGCGTCCGTTCGGCGGATCGTAGAGAACCGAATTGCGGTACCTGCCGTCGACCTTGTACATCCTGCTGCCGGGGTCTACCCAGAAGGCGTTGTAGCCACCAACGCCGCCACCCGCGGTAACGGTCCCATCACCACCTGCGGGCGGTGCTTCCCGATCCGGGTCGCTGGGGCTGTTGGCCATGGCCATTCCTGCCGCCGCCATCTTCTCGATTCGCTCAACCTCTTCGTCCGCCATGAACTGCTGCTCACCGTGTTCCTCTGCACGCTCGAACGGCGTGAGGCTGGCGAGATCGTAGTTGCCCGAGAGATCCGGCTTGCCGTTGGCCAGTCTCGGGATGTCGTCTTCCGAGGCGGAGACAGGCAGGACGATCAGGGCGAGAACGGCACCGCAAAGCAGCACGGTGAGCGGTGACGGTCCGATGTTCGTGGCAGAACGCTCTGGTCTTCTCATGATCGATCTCCTGATCAGCTTGCAAGGGCTCCCGGCGCTGTGGCCCTCGCGCTCCTTCTCTGTGTCGCTTTCTCGGTGTCGCTTTCTCTATGTCGCTCAATGTCGCTCTTGGATTCCACTCACCAGTGTACTGCTAGGCGCTCTCTGGAGGCTCGCAGCCCGGTTGTGACACGTCCTTGCACTCGATCATTGATCTCTACCTCTTCGTCTCGGCCGCGCCACGACAGATCGAGCCGTCAGCCGGCGCTCGCCGTGAGCTGGCGCTTGCTCGCGTCGGCACTCAACACCATGTCGAGCAGATCGCCGACCGTGCAGTGCTGCTCGATCGAATGCCGCAAGGGCTGACTCCGGTCGATCTCGTAGTGGTTGCACCGACCTTCCCGGTAACGACGGAGGATCTCCGCCTCTTCGAGTTCGGCGACGATGCGCTGGACGGCGCGCTCGGTGATGCCCACCCTTTCCGCCACATTTCGCAGGAGGACGTCGGGATCGTTGGCCAACTCGATCAGGACGTGGGCGTGATTCGAGAGGAACGTGAAGGGTGGCCCCGGTAGTCGCGAACTGAGACTTGCATCCGTCATCATGCGAACTATAATACACGAAACAGTTTTCGTGAATCAATTGTCGTGACTGGAAAGTCATGATCATCGCTTCGCATGACTAGCGCCAAGACCTACTCCAAAGGACGACCAACACCATGACGCTGACTGCCCTCGACCACCCGCTTCCCCAAAGCCTCGCCACGGGCTCCGTTCCCATCACCGTCGCCCGTGGTGACGGCATTGGCCCCGAGATCATGGACGCCGTTCTCCACGTGCTCAGCGAAGCTGGCGCGCGTCTCGATGTCGAGGAGATCGAGATCGGGAATCGGCTGTACGAACGTGGCATCACCGCTGGAATCGACTCGAGCGCCTGGGATTCCCTACGGCGCACAGGGCTGTTTCTCAAAGCCCCCATCACGACCCCACAGGGCGGCGGCTACAAGAGCCTCAACGTCACCGCGCGCAAGGCCCTGGGGCTTTTCGCGAACGTGCGTCCCTGCTCCGCATACGCCCCTTTCGTCGCCAGCCACCACCCCGGAATGGACGTGGTCATCGTGCGCGAGAACGAAGAAGACACCTACGGCGGCATCGAGCACCAGCAGACAGACGAGGTCGTTCAGTGTCTCAAGTTGATCAGCCGCCCCGGCTGCGAGCGCATCGTTCGCTACGCCTTCGACTACGCACGGGCCCATGGCCGCCGCAAGGTCAGCTGCTTCACCAAAGACAACATCATGAAGCTGACCGACGGGCTCTTCCATCGCGTGTTCGACGAGATCGCCGAGGAGTACCCGGAAATCGAGTCTGAGCACCGGATCATCGACATCGGCACCGCGTTGCTCGCAGACGACCCGAGGCGCTTCGACGTCATCGTCACCCCCAACCTCTACGGAGATATCGTCTCGGACGTGGCGGCACAGCTCACAGGCTCGGTTGGCCTCGCAGGCTCCATGAACATCGGCGAGCAGTGCGCGATGTTCGAGGCCGTGCACGGTTCGGCTCCCGATCTGGCCGGCCGCAACGAGGCGAATCCATCCGGACTACTCCAGGCAGCGATCCTCATGCTCGGTCACGTGGGACAAGGGGACGTGGCCCAGCGGATCGAAAACGCTTGGCTGACCACCCTCGAGGAAGGAGTGCACACCCCCGACATCGCCGATCCCGCGCACACTCGCACCATCGTCGGCACCAGCGAGTTTGCGCACGCCGTGGTCGAGCGGCTCGGACGTTCGCCCGCGACCCCTCCTCCAGCCGGGGTGGAGCGTCACCGTGCGGTTCCCATTGCCGGAGCCAAGCCGAGCGAGCCGGCCGTCAAAGAGCTCGTCGGCGTCGACGTCTTCGTGCACTGGCGTTCGAATGGTAGCGACATCGAGCAACTGGCAGCGACTCTGCAAAAAGCTGCGCCTGCTAGCCTCGAACTGGCCATGATCACGAACCGAGGAGTGAAGGTCTATCCCGACGGGCTGCCCGAGACCTTTTGTACCGACCACTGGCGCTGTCGCTTTCTCGAGAGCGAAGGACGCCAGCTCTACCGTCTCGCTCCGGCTCGCCTGATCGAGGGGCTCACTCTCGCCGGCCTGGACTGCATCAAGACCGAAAACCTCTACACCTTCGACGGTCAACCCGGATTCTCGCGAGGACAGGGTGAATGAGTGAAGCGGAGACGAACGACGGCACCGACGGCGACGCGGCACCCGACGAGCCTCTGGTCGGAGTGATCATGGGCAGCCGATCGGACTGGCCCACCCTCGAGCACGCGGCCCGCGTGCTCGAAGAGTTCGGGGTAGCGCACGAGTGCCGCGTCGTCTCCGCACATCGCACCCCCGACGCGATGGCCCAGTACGCGCAGTCGGCGGAGTCACGAGGTCTCGAGGCCATCATCGCCGGCGCCGGCGGAGCCGCGCACCTACCGGGAATGGTCGCTGCACAAACGATCGTGCCCGTACTGGGAGTTCCGGTCCGCAGCTCGCACCTCCAGGGGCTCGACTCTCTGCTGTCGATCGTCCAGATGCCCGGAGGCATTCCCGTCGCCACACTCGCCATCGGCGAGGCCGGCGCTCGCAACGCTGGGCTTCTCGCAGTGGGGATCGTGGCAAACAGCCGCCCTGAGCTCAGGCGTCGCTTGAGGGAGTTCCGTGAGCGCCAGCGCGACACAGTGCTGGCCGACGCTGATCTCGGGGACCTCGGAGACGTCGGAGACCTCGGAGACGTCGGAGACAGAGTGCCGTGACGCCGCTCGAGCCGGGCAGCTGCCTGGGGATACT
>JANQPS010000757.1 GCA_028285365.1 Thermoanaerobaculia bacterium
GGTGGCCACCTCCCCTTGAGCGGGTCGGGCCGCCACGAGGCCGCGTCATGAGAGCTCGTCGCTTCGAGCCGAGCGCCCCGCAGCCTGGCGAGCCGCCGAGGCCTGGACTCTACGTTCACGTGCCCTTCTGCGCGCGTGTCTGTCCCTACTGCGACTTTGCTGTCCGTCGCGACGACGTTGCCCTCAGGGAAACCTTCGTCGAGTCCCTTGCGGGCGAGATTCGGACATGGGAATGCGACGTCGCATTCGAGACCGTGTACCTGGGCGGTGGTACGCCGTCCATCCTCAGTGCTGACCAGCTGGTGAGAGTGGCGACGGTCCTGCGAGAGTCACTCCCCATCGTCGATGATGCCGTGTGGTCACTCGAAGCGAACCCGGAAGACGTCGACGTGCACCGGCTCGCCAGTTGGGGCGAGCTGGGTTTCGAGGTCGTCAGCCTCGGAGTGCAGTCGCTGCAGGACGAGACTCTCAAGGCGCTCGGGAGGCGACATCGATGCAGCTTAGCCCTCAGTGCGCTCGAAGACGCCGTTTCGTCGCCGTTGCGGGTTTCGGCTGACCTGATCTACGGCCATCCTTCGGAGACCCTCGATTGCTGGCTCGAGAACCTCGAGACAGTCCTCGACAGCGACATCGAGCACATCTCCTGCTACGAGCTGACCGTCCACGAAGGGACGCCTTTTCGGCGGCTCGTGGATGACGGTCGCCTGAAACTCGCGCGTCAGGATGAGCGCGCGGTGTGGTTTCGGGCCACTCATGAGGTTTTTGCTGCGCGAGGGTGGACCCCTTACGAGGTCTCCAACTTCGCCCGCCGCCCGGAGTGGCGTTCCGAGCACAACCGCAAGTATTGGCTCCACCAGCCTTATCTCGGGCTGGGACCGTCGGCGCACTCCTTTGATGGTCGGCGACGGTGGTGGAACGTCAGGGGCACCGAGGACTACGTCGCTCGCCTGCAGGATGGCTGCGAGGTCGTCGAGGATACGGAGCTTCTGAGCGACGAAGATCTTCTCCTCGAGGCCATCATGCTCCGTCTCCGAACGGTCGACGGTCTTTCGTTGCGGTGGCTGGGCGAGCGTCACGGCGCGGAGCGCGCCAACCGTGTGAAAGCTCGCGCTCAGCGGCACGTGGCGAGTGGACTCCTGAATCTCGACGGAGACGTGTTGTCTCCTAGTCTCCAGGGCCTTGCGATGGCCGATAGCCTGGCGCCCGACCTCGCCGCCTGAGGGTGGTAGGGCGGCAAGTCGGTCGCTCGGCTAGACGAACGGGTAGGCGCCTCGCTGCCGCCCTCAGTAGCTCAGTAGCGCGAGGCCACGAGGCTGACGTCGGCAGCAGCCCAAGCCTCTGCGAATTGTTCCTCAGCCTCCTCGTAGGCGTCTTGCTTGCCCTGGCGAAGCACGCTTTCGGCCAGGCCAAAAAGCGACCAGCCGTTGTCGGGGTGGTTGTCGAGGTCTTCGCGGTAGATGCGCTCGGCTTGCGCATACTCCCCGAGCTCGAGGAGGACAGCACCGAGGATCTGACGGACGGGATGGTGCCATGTCGGAGGTTCGGAGTAGCGCAACGAGTCTTCGATCTCGATGGCCCGATTGAGAGGCGCGAGTGCGCGCCTCGGCTTGCCTCTGCGAGCCCAGAGCTCACCGTCGGCGACGTTGGCGGCCAGCTCGAGGACCGTCGAAGCCGGCGTGAACGAGATCAGCAGGTCGTCGCTACCGGGATTGCGCGCAAAAGCCTGAAGATTCTTGAGCTCGCGACGAGCCGACTTGTGCTCGCCCTTGGCGGCCAGCGCGATGGCTCGCGCGTAGTGCCAGATGCCGCGGGTATATATCAGGTCCGAGGACGGTTCTTCAGCGCCGAGGATGTCGTCCCACCGTCCGAAGCGGACCCAGGCGAAAAGAGGCGTGGCGAGGTAGCCCTGCATGAAGCCCATCTGGCCGGCTTGCTCGAGCGGCACCTTCTCCGCAGTCTTGAGTGCGGCCGCAATGGCCTCCTCAGAGCCTCCGAACAGGGTTGCCGATGCCCACAGGAAGTGGATGTTGTGGGGGTAATAGCCGACGGGATAGAGCCCCTGAGCTTGGCACTGTGCGATGTAGTCCTCGTCGGCGACGATGGCTTTGCGGTTCGCCTCTGCCGCCTTCTCGTACTCGCCGACACGAATGTAGATGTGAGAAGGCATGTGCACCAGGTGACCGGCCGAGGGCGCGAGGTCGCCGAGCACGTCAGCACTCGGGACGCCCAGGCTCGCCTCTTTGGAGGCTTCTACGAGATGGATGTAGTAGTGGTGGGCCCCGGTGTGCTCGGGATGATCCTGGATCACCGTTTCGAGCACTTCTCGAGCGCGCATCGTCCGTGCGCGAGGCTTCTGATCCTGAGTCCAGTAGTCCCAGGGCATGGTGTTCATGATCGCGGCCGCGTAGAGGGTTCCAATGTGGCCATCGTCACGAAATCGCGTCCAT
>JANQPS010000843.1 GCA_028285365.1 Thermoanaerobaculia bacterium
TCCCAGAGGGCGCCGTCGCTGACCCTGCCCGCCCAGGCGCCGGTACCTGGACGGACCCAGAGGAGAAAGCCGGAGCGAAGCTCCAGTCGAGCCGCGCGCTCTTGGCTGACCAGCACGGGAGGAGGACCTTGGGGTGATGAAGGCGGCTGACCGCCGAGTCTGAGCGTCCCGAAGGAACCCGACTCCAGGTCGACGGCGACCAGCGCCGAGGTCGGCGGGGCGCCCTCACGATCGAAGGTGATGACGCCGTCGCGGTCCGTATCCGAGCCGACGGTTCTGCGGATCACCGTCTGCGGGATACCGAGCTCACCGATGTCGTGCTCGGTACTGACGAGGGCGACGTCGCTGCCAGGCGAGTAGAGGATGACGCGAACACCGCGGTCTGGTGTGGTTTCGATCTGCAGTGGGGACGCCAATCCGCCCGCAGACACCAGGGTCGAGACGAGGACTGCGAACACGTCGAGCCAGCGATGGGGCAGGCCCGATCGGGAGGGCTGACTGGCTCGAGGGAACCTGAGTCGATGTCGCACCTGGACGGGCCATGAAAGGCCTCGTGTCGCGAGTTGGTTGGCAGTGTTCGGTAAGGCGTTCTCCTCGAGGAAGGCCCGGGACTGCGCCTGGTTGGAGGCAGCCTGTCGGTCTGGTGGTTGGTCGGGAGTCGAGTTGACGAGAGCCGTCAACTGGGCGGTATGGGTCACTGCGATCCGTACCAGCGCGTCTCGGGCGACCTGGGTTTACGAAGAGTGGTCTCCTGGGATGCAGGAGCTGCTGCACCCTGGTCGGCTTCAGGGAGAGACTCCGTCCATGGAGCCAATCCACCAGACTCGAAGTCGTCCGAGAAGATTTCGAGACAGGATTGAGGCGGGAGCTTGAAGTAGAAGCGGGCTCGGTACTCGTCGGTGGCGTGGATCACGTCTTCGACCCAGGCGGCACCGTCCGCCGAGAGATCGACCAGCATGCCGTAGTCGCCAGTGAAGCGCGCGCGTGGCGATTCAGCGCATGGCAGTTTCGATTCGCACGGGTTCCCTGGACGCGCTGATGCACGAGTCGTCTCCTTCAGTGGTCGTGAGCTGATCAGGCGGGCCGCGTCGTGGGTGCCTGCGCGCAGTCTTTGGTCGCTACCACGGTGACGCTGGCGGTTGCCTCGTGACTCGGCTCGCAGCGAGTCACGCTCGCCAGGCTGGTTGGCCTGGTGTTGTTGGATTCTGGCTCTATAGGTCGGCGAAGAAGGCGATTCCTGACAACCAACTCGTGCACTCGGGGTTGGTGCCCGCGAGTGCGGTGTGACAGCTCGTCAGGCTGAGATGTGCGCCTTGAGACCCTGTTCGAAGAGCTGCGTCCACCCGCCCATCGTGCTCTCGAGGCCCTTGTCGGTAATGTGGCCTACCAGGGCGTCTCGGACGCGGAGCAGGGTGCTGCCGTCCTCTTGTTCTTCCAGCTTGAGTCCGAGCATGGAAGTCGATGGACCTCCGAAGTCCGGGCTCAGTGAACCGACGAGCTCGAGCGATTCACCTGGAGTACACGCGGTGACCGTGTACCAGAGGAGGCTCATGCCGCCGTCGACCTGTTCGACGAGCTGCCCTCCGGCCCGAGGATCGAGCGTGACCTTCGAGTCGGGGCCTCCCATGTGGAAGTCGGGAAGCCACCAGAGATTCGTCTCGTTGACGAGCGCTTCCCAGACTGCGGAGGGTTCCGCGTCGATCTCGATCTCGAGCTCGTACTTCATGGCCCGGGTTTCCATCGTTTCTACAGCCATCATCATCTCCTTCTCGAGGGTTTCGAACGGGTACTCGTTCTCATCTGGATAGCGGGTCGACTAGATACAGAGGTCGACTAGATGCAGAGGGCAACTGGATTTGGTGGTCAGCGCCCTTCGACGTGGTCTTTGAGTCGTGACATCGACGAACTGACGCGACGGACGTGCCTCGAGACCCAGCGGTCGTAGATGCGTTGGATCGGCATGGGATTGATGTGATTCCAGCGTTGCCTGCCTCGGCGCTCTACGGTCAGGAGATCAGCGGCCTCCAGGACGTCGAGGTGTTTCATGACCGCTGTCCGACAGAGGTACGGGAATCGCTCGACCAGGGCGCCGGTCGTCATCGGCTCTTGTGCAAGTGAGTCGAGCACGGCACGACGAGTGGGGTCTGCGAGAGCGCGCCAGACCCGCTCTTGTTTCGCTTGTGTTCTTGATCGTCGACGGGCGGCAGATCGGATGGATGACGTGTTCGGCATAATATGTCACTAAACAGTGACATATTGGCCGAAGCTTGGCAAGTGACACGAAAAAGGGCGTTCGCACGTGACGCTTCCGCCAGTCGCCCCGCGCGCGGTGAGGTTTGGTGCGAGTTCGGTCGAGATCAGATCTGGGACCAGACTGAACTGGAGAGTCTGGCAGGCTTCCTTCGTGCCGGTCGAACAGTGCGTTGCCGGCGAAGATCCTGGGCCGGCACTACGTCAGCATGACACTCAGGGAGTGGGTGGCCGTTCCATGCCGATCTCAAGGCGCGAGGTGACTCAGCTTGACATCCGGCACGTCCTCGCCAATCGCCTTTCATCCCTCAACCGTGGCCACAGCGACATGCTGGACTACCAAGCAAGCACCAAAGTTTTCCCGTAGTTTGCCGTCGGCAAACTACTAAGCAACGCCGCAGGCGTTGCCGCGGTCGTCTACTCGCAGATGTCGAAGGCGTCCGTGTCGAAGATGGGCTGGAAGGCGCCGCTCCTGCTGACGTAGCTCTTGCTGTCGCCAGTCTGGGTGTCGGTGACGATCACGTTGACGTCGACGTCGGTGAGCCCGGTCGCGAAGACCCAGGCTCGCGAGTTGACGACGCAGCCGTCGACCACCTTCACCACGACCTCGAGGTTGTCTGGCTCGAAGAACCAGAACGCCGTCGACTCGGCGGTGATCCTGATGGCCTCACCCCGCTGTTGTGTCGCTTCGGAGGTCTGGTACTCGGCGATGACTTCGAGGCGTCCACCTCCCAGGCAGACGGTATTGGCGTCTTCGATGCACTCGCGAGGTTGCGGGTTGGACTCGATCTCGGTCTTGAACACGCCTTCGGGCGAGCCGTCCGGACCGCGCCGCTCGAATACCACGACGCCGGAGTCGTCCTCGTCGATGGCGCCTTCGCCGTTCTGCGGGTCACCAACCTGATCGCTGACCGCGATCACGGTCTCATCCGAGGTCTCATCACCCTCGTTGGAGAACGTGCGTCCCAGGATCGATGATCCTGCGCTCCCGCCTCCGCTCGTGCCGCCGCTGCTGGTCCAGACGACCAGATAGTCGCCGGACGAGTTGGAGGATACGTGGGCCTCGGACTCTTCTCCGCCGGTCGAGCCAACGGCTCGAGGTTCGTCGAGCGGATTACCGTCCGAATCGTAGGCTCGATACATCACGTCCGTCCCTGCTTCGCCGTCCTGCTCCCAGGTCACGAAGAAGCCGCCGAAGGGATCGATGGCCACGTGTGGTGACCTCGCGGTGGTATCGCCGGTGACCACGATGACGTCGCCGACAGGAAGACCGTTCTGGTCACCTCGTAGAGCGAGGATCCCAGGCTGGGCCCCACCTTCTGCGAGCCAAACCGTGACCGATGCACCCAGGTCATTGCGCGCAACCGATGGCGACGACGC
>JANQPS010000772.1 GCA_028285365.1 Thermoanaerobaculia bacterium
GGATAGAGCGTCGGTTTCCTAAACCGTGCGTCGCAGGTTCGAGTCCTGCCGGGGGCGCCAGGAACGTCGGCGAGACGCGTGCCGGCTCAGTGGCGCAGATGCCCAAAGACCCCGAGGGACAACGCCGGTCGCGACTACCCGCAGACCCGCACGGTTACTTCAGTCGAGATTCCCCGCGGACCTTGGCGGCTAGTACGCGTTCAGTGGTTCGAGCCGAGGCAATCCGGGGGCATACACGGTGCATTGAGCCGCTTCGTTCACCGGAATCCGAACTGCCCTCTGAGCAGGTCCGGCACAGAGTCTGCCTGCTTCGCGCTGCTCAAGGCCGCCTTCGGAGCGCTTCCCGCGGCGTGTCCGCGATGAAGGTCGGCGCGGCGATGTTTACAACGTCAGACAGGCAACCCTTTCCTGACGAGTATCGTGGTTGGAGTCGGTTTTGGCTCGTTTTGCGAGCCAGGCCCTAGAGATTCTCCTGTAGAATCTGCAACTTGTGCGCCGGCAGGGAAGCTGTCCCCAAAGACGTCGGCTGACGACTTGTTCAACGAGGATCGAAATCGGAGCGGACTCGGCTCACATGCCGCATCAACTACCGGATGACGTGGTACGTCTCGCGCGCGACCGACGCGCGCTCCTCTGGGTGTGCCAGCGTTACGATCTCAGGTCTGGCGCAGAACCCCACACACTGTCGGATTCGTACGACGAGTCCGTGGTCCGCTATCGCGAGACATCGAGTGGGACTGACTTTGCACTTGCGTCTCGCTATTGGGAAGCAGTTTGGCCCGAGGGCGGTCGGAGTCCTCTCTTGCGCGAGCTGCGATCCGAGCCAGACGGCGGATCCGCTGACCGGCGGCCCGTCGTCGTCCTTGCAGGGGAAGCTGATTCGCGTGCGTCCGTCAGTTCCCGTGAGTTCCTGCCAGTTCTCGTTATTCCCGGCCTCCTCGACGCGGACGCGCCGCCGGACTCCAGATTCGGAGGCGTGAGCGCAAGACGTAGGGAGCGAGTTGCGTGGTCCCTGCAAGAGCGAGTTTCGGAGTTTCCCGGACGCCTGCTCGTCGTGGTCGGGGCGGAATCGGCCGAGGACTTGCAGCCGGTTATCGAGTGCCTTGAAGACGCACGCGTAGTTGGACTCACTGTTCTCTTTGTGCTTCCGGAGGACACCAAGTTCGACCTACCAGAATCCCTACCCGGACCGACACACCTGTTCTCCGGCAAGCCGAACGACCTGGTCGACGCATTTGATGCTGTCGGTATGCCTTCTTCAGCAGATCTCCCTCGTTGGTCGCTTCGCATTGGCACCGGATCCGTCGAGCTATCGGCACGCGACGTTCAGAAGGTCGCAGATCACTACAAGATCCTTCTCGAGCGCGATATTCAACCCGCGGATGAGTTCAAGGAACCGGACCTATACGACTTTCTGGGCACGAAGCTCGACTCCTGGAGCGCATACTCATCAGGGTTGCCCGTACCGCGCTCATTTCGATCGGCTTCGGGAAAGTACCTTCCACAGGAAGTCATCGACATCCTAGGAAACCTCAGCGGGGAAGAGGGCAAATCGCCAGCCGAAGTCCTGCGGGTTCCTTGCGAGGGAGGGGCGGGCGCTACTACGCTGATTCGCTTCGCGGCGTTTTGTGCGGCTTCCGAGGGGTTTCCGGCCCTCGTGCTTCGACCGTCCCAGACGGACGTCGACTTCGAGCAACTCATGGCGTTCTCGACTAGGTTGAACGAAGCCGCGCTCGCAGCTGGATTGCGAGACGCTGTTCGGATGCTCATAGTCTTAGACGTTGAGCACGAGCGTTTTGTTCGCGCGAGCGAAGTTGCAAGGGCGCTGGCGAGCCAAGGCCGAAACGCACTCGTTCTTCAAGCTGTTAGGTTCGACGCGGAGCGCGACGCCGACCAAGCAGTGCTGAGTGCGCGCGCAACTGCGGATGAGGTACAAGCTGCCCATCAGTGCTTTCTTCAACTTGTCGAACGATGGCGTCTTCCTATTGAGGTGCCCTCTCTTGAAACGTGGCGTGCATACGAGAGCGCCTCGGCATGGACGACTCCCGCAGCAGGTCATCAGACAAGTTCTGTGTTCTGGGTGGCCCTTCGATTCTTTCTGACGGAAGATCTTGACTCGGGCGCGGCCGAGGTCATTCAAGACGCACTAGGGACCTGGATCCGTCGGCGCTTCGCGTTGGTTGAAGACCAGGGCATGCGGAGCGTTGTCGAGTCGGTTGCGGCGCTCTCCTCCCTACGGATCATCGCCCCACTCTGGACGGTCTTGCGACCGGTGACGGGTGGTTCCTTTCCATCACAGCTCGTACCCGTACTCAAGACGCTTGAGGATGTGGTCGACTGGGACGACTACCTGCCGGAGATCGAAGATCAGGCCCTGCGATTCTCGCACCCTGCGCTCGCCGAAGAGCTCTTGAGGCAGAACGCTGCAACCAGTGTGCGGGACTATGTGCAGGTGCTTGAGCCAGTGATTCACGCACTTTCTGCTGGGCACCCAGGAGACTTGTGGGTCGCGGAGCAGTTGGCGATCGAGATGGTACCGACGTTCCGTGAGCGATCGAGCGCTGAATGGTCCTGGCGGCTTGAGTACTTCGAGAACATCCCGCCCGCGGTAAGGGATTCGAGCAAAACGATCTTGCACCATTGGGCGCGAGCCCTCTATCAATCGGCGGACCCTCGCTACGGGCACGAGATTGACACGACTGAGCGAAGGCGGCGGCTTGAGCGTGCGATCTCGCATCTGGAGCGAGCCATCGATTTACCGAAGCGAAGCGGACGAAACGAGCACCCTAGCCATATCTACAACACCTTAGGCGTCGCCTACTCACGATACGCAACTTGCCTGCAGGAGGACATTGGGGATCACTTGTTGGAATCCCAAGCGTGGCGCGGCGCGTGTGAGGCGTTCGACCGTTCGCTTGCCTTGACCGGTGGGACCAACCTTGACGCTCTTCTGGCGTACGGCTCCCGACTAGTTAGCCATGCCGAAACTGCGATTGCCGCTGAGTCGAACGAGCAGGCGGTCGACGATCTGTCCCATGCATTGGAGCTGATCGATACCGCAACGGATCTCTCGGCCGATCTTTCTGGCGTCGACCCCAGCATCCCTGATCAGCTTCATGTTCTAAGAGCGCGCGCTATCGGAATGCTGTCAGGTGAAGCTCTGGGGCTCTTCATCGAAGAGCTGAAATCTTCTAGCCGTCCAGGCCTCGGCTACTACTGCGAGGCTCAGCTAGCGCTCGCAGAGACCAGTGGACCCGAGTCAGAGAGGAGCGCCTTGCGGATCCTTGACGACGCTGAAGAGAACGGGATCGAGCTGGGCAGTCGAGCCAGGGCCCTCCAACTGAGACTCACGCGAAGCGAGAATCCGTATCAGTTCCATCGTTTGCGGCACCTTTATTCGATTTTGGAAGCAGATGAATCCTACGACCTTCGAGTTATCGATCGATTTCGCCATGCGGTGCTCTGCTATCAGGAGGGGGACTACAGAGATGGTGGGCGGCGGTTTCGCCGGCTGCGAGAGGATGCGAGGAGAGAGGGATTCTCGATAGTTCGAGTACGGGACAGGCTGGCAGACAAGGGTGATCCGGCCCGGCCGCGTCTGACGACAGCCCGGGTCGTGAGAATCAATACGGAGTGGCGCGCCGACGCTTTCGTTGAAGAGATCGGGCAGACTATCCCGCTTCGGCCCCGGCACTTTAGCCCGATGCCTGCCGAGAACGAGTTCGTCGAGTGCGCGATACGTTTTGAGTTCAACGGGCCCCTGGCGGTACCTCCGCGTTTCGAAGAGCGACGTTCCGGCGACGGAGCCGAGCGCGAACGCCGCTAGGAGTCTGAGTGTCGTGCTCGTCCCCTCGCAGGAGCGCGCCGCGACTGAGCTAGTCGCCACTGCAACGGGCGGACTGGAGCAGTACCCACCGACGCTGATCCTAGGGTCCCGTGGGGCTGGGAAGCGATACGTCGCGCGAGCTGCCGCGGAGCAGCTGGGCTTGGACTTTGTGGAGATTCCTCTCGAACAGCCGGTCGCGATCATTCGATCGATGCTCCTGCCCCCGTCGGAAGTCGTAGATCGCGAAGACAGCATCTTCCAGCGACGTGACTCAATGATCTATCTGACACGGCTAGAAGCGGTGAGTTCGGATCTTTTTCAGGACCTGCTGATGATCTTTTCTGAGCGAAGATTCCGTTCCTCGGATGGTGAACGCCATCCTATGCCGGAAGGAACCTGGGTAGTCCCATCGCTCTCGACCGGAGTCACGGGAGCTACCGTGACTGCTGATCATTGGCTGGCCCAGAGGCCAAGCCGCAGGGTTCGGGTGGATGTGCCTCTGGCTTCGGCAGAGCTCACGCAGATTGCCGAACAGATGTGCAGGAGCGTGAATCGTGAGGCAGAAGTGTCCAACGACGCTCTCCCGATCGTCTCTGGCCTCGCGCAGTCTGCGAACCATCTTTCGACCGTGGCGGATGTTCTGGAGCAAGCCTCGCGCAGTCTTCCGTCGGGACAGGTGGTTGACGTTGAGTCGCTTCTGAGCGTACTAGGCGATAGAGGCAGCTTGATGCTGGCCGGATGCAGGTATCGGGGGCGAATTATCACCGAGGCACGACTGCGCAACTGGCTTGGGCAATTCCCGCCTGAGCTAAGACCCTACGCTCTGGCACTCGTAGAGTCAGTGGCCAGCCGGTATTTCATAGGGGAGGCCAGGTACCACTACCTCGTTCGCGAAGTGGTGAGGCGCTCAGGTGTGCCGAGAAGAGGGCGCGTGGCTTTCCTGAGATGGCAGGCGGTCGGCAAGAGCGGTCCGCGCATTGCGAATGACCTGAAGACTCAAGGGGCCTGGCGAACGGCAGATGACGTTGATCCGGCAGACGATTCGACCTGGACCGGACTTAGGAGAGAACATCGGTACTTCTTGGCCGTTGATGACCTTGTTGGGTCAGGAGGGACCATGGCGCCGATGGTCGCAGGTCTCGGACACTTGCTGGATGCCTTCCCTGAGGCGACGGTCGTGGTTTCATCTCTAGTGGCGTTCGAGGAGGGACTCACGTGCGTTCACGACGCGGCGGTCGTGTTCGGCGAGCGAGTGCGCGTTGTGGTGCCGCAGATTCTCGACGACCGCGATCGGTGCTTCGCGCCCTCCAGTCGCATTGACCTCGGGGAAGATTCCGGAGCCGCGATGAGAGATTTTTGCGTCGCGGCTGGCAGGGACTCGATGGACCTCGCGCCTGCAGACTGTTTTGGGCATGAGGGGACTGCGGCCGCTCTAGTGTTCCACGATCACGTTCCGAATAATTCCCTGCCAATCCTGTGGCATGACGAGGAAGGTTGGACGCCGCTGTTCCCCAGGAGTGAGATGACTGGCGGAGACACGGACGGAGATTCGTGCGGCTCTGGTTGACTTCTGTGGACCGCGGTGTTCAGCCCCGCAGGAGGCGTATCGCTCTCAGGGATCATGGTCCGTGAGTCGTCACCTCGGT
>JANQPS010000783.1 GCA_028285365.1 Thermoanaerobaculia bacterium
CGGCTGCGACCAGCAGCAGCCCGGTCGCAGCCGGTGTTATTGCAGCGCTGGTGCCGTCGATGAGGGCCGGGAGGGTAGAGCCGATCGAGGTCCTGAGGAGCGAGTAGCGATCGGTTCAGGCTTGGGCAAATTGGCGTACGACCTCGTCCTGAGACTCCAGGAATGAACTACCAACCTCCGCCACCCAACGTCCACGCTCCTCCAACATCCTCTCGAGACCAATACAACCCAGCCCGCCAGCTATGCCCCTCGCCTGCCGGAGATGATCGGTCGTACGTTCGAAGGCGTTGTGGAAGACGCCCCCGACGAAGAGCCGCGCCAGGATGGCTCCACGCTCGCGCGCACTCTCTAGTCCCAGGGATGCGATCAAGAGGTTGTCAGCACCCGTCTCCAGATCGTCGCAGAGGTCTTTGAGGTCGTCGAACCACTGCAGCGACAACACCAGATGCCGGAAGAGCATGGACGTCTCGTTCACAACCTGAAACCCCACACCTCTCCGCTCGAGCAAACAAGAGGTCGCAACGACACCGAGGAGATGCCTTCCGACGACGAGGTCCTCGAGCTCACCGAGCGTCTGGGGGCGGGTCGTCTGTGCGGACTCGTACGCGGCCAATAGGTCTCGAGCGAGATCGTTCGAACCCAGCACCTGCCCAACCTCATCGACCGCCCGCTGGACCAGCCAACGATTGAGGGCATTGTGCTCCTCGGAGTCGGCGATCTGTCCGTCGCGGATCCGATCGTCGAGAAAGGCATGGACGACAAACAGGAACTGCGCGAGACCGAGATCCCTCGCTCGCTGCTCACCGAGAGTCACAATCCCCTCGGCGTGTAGCATGGGATAGAGGAGCGTGAGCGGAGAAAACTGCTCCACCCAGCGTCCTCCATCGTGATGATCACCGAGGTGAGGCCTGACGTCCGCAAGACACGACTTCTGGTCGAACGTCAGCTCACCCAGGAGATCACCGACACGTTGTTCGAGCCCTGCGAGCTCGAGCTGGGTGTCGTTCACCGTCGAATGCCAACCACTCAGTACTTGTGATTGTTGGCATTGTGACTATGAGAGTGCCTCAGCTTCTCAAGCATTGTCTCGTAAAGACTTACGGCAAGCTTGTCGCCTACCAAACCAACGAGGGCCGCCACCTGCAAAGATTCCTTCGGCCCGGTAATACCAATGTCCTCCCAGGCCTTCTCACGGTCGGCTGCATCATCACCAAAGGCCTTCATGTACCAATCCTGGTGACCGTCATCCGACTCACCTTGATGTATCTTTTCCTCGTATCCCATAGCCTTGAGATCAGGCGGCCCCCCTGCTCCATACACGGAGTAGCACAGCGCTCTCACGAGCTCATTATGAGTCTGCTCCGAGAGGTCAATGATGCCATCGTCATTCCTGCCCATTGGTTCACTCCTTCTTTGTTGTTATTAGCTACCAGAGCTTCGCTAAATCTCGGCAACGGCATCTCCGACATCCAACAAACCGCTGCCATAGATCTCGGACCGGCCAGAACTCCAATTGCCGTTGGGATCTGAGTTCTCTCGAGCTGTGTCGCGGAGCACATCACGTATCTCGTGAAAGCTGCTCTTAGGAGTCTTCGTACGCATCAAGGCCACTGCACCCGCGACCGTAGCTGCCGCTAGAGACGTACCACCTCCCGGAAGGCGGACTGACCCGCCCTTCACCAATGCCCAGGCGCGCTCCCCGATGGCGCACAGATCCAGGCGCTTCCCCGTGTTGGAGCTTGCGTAGTGCTGAAAGCCGCCTTGCGTAGCCTCGCAGTTGCCTACAGCCAGCGTATTGACATTGTTCGCGTACCCATTCTTGGCCTTCAGCGTCCCCCCTTCGTTGCCGGCTGCGTACACCAAGACGACACCTTCTTTTCGCATGCTGAGTGCCCACTTGCCAAAGGTGCTTGCGGCAACTGTTCCGGGAGAGTGCGCACAACAGACGATCCTGGACGGGTTCGGGCACGGACCGTAGGCAGAGTTTCCCGGTCTCGTCTTTCGGTTTCCAGTGAGCCACCGAAGCACCTGAACGTAGTGGAGGGAAGAACCCAGGTGAGGCCGATCCACCAGGACGATCTTCACACCGGGAGCGATCCCATCAATGTCTACGTTGTTGGCCGTTGTCGCCCCAACCACACCGTAGACATTGAGGCCGTGCGGGCTCTGATCTTTCATCACATAGGGCAGGTCACCGGTGGCCGTCTTTCTGCAGTCGTAGTAGTCAGCCACCTGGTGGGAGGGCGCGTCCCGATGGAGAACTCTCCAGGATCCGCCCTTGTGCTCGAGAGGAAAGTCTCGATCCAAGATCGTGACGCTCACATCAGCTGCACTTCCCAGTGGCTCCTTTCCCGCAGAGTAGAGCGCGTCCCACGCAGCCGGTACGTCTTGGATCTTCAGATTATCCTGATTGCTCTGAGGTGCCTGACAATCGACGAGTTGAGTAATGAGGTCAGGCTCGGCGTACTCGACGAAGTTGTTCTCGTCGTCGTTCAGCCTGGCCAGCCGCCCAAGATCCTCGAGAGGATCCCGGCCTGCGAGCTCCACCAGTTTGACGCCTTCGAGCCCATCGACTTCCGCAGGCCGACCCCCGAGACGATCGGCGAGCCAGGCCTCTGGCTCTGCCAGTTGCTCAACACTCGATCGGAACCCGACAAAAACCCTCCGGTCGAGAACCGCAATTCCCGAGTCACTACGACTCAGTGGATCGAGGTCGATGGGAATACCGACTCGCGGTTCTGGTTCAGGAACACCATCGCTCAGCTGGACCTCGGCGACGGCCGCCTCGATCGCGGCGGGATCGAGAGCGTCTCCGCCACCTAAATAGATCAGGATGGAGCCGTTGGCAAGACTGC
>JANQPS010000784.1 GCA_028285365.1 Thermoanaerobaculia bacterium
GTTTCCCGGGCTTGCCGACGAGTTGGCTGCGGGTGCACCGATGGAGCACGAGCTGTTCCCGCTGCTGATCGGTGGTGACTGACGTGGTCGCGGCCGGCCCCGAGAGCACTCGGAGCCGACTGCGAAGCCAGGTCGTAGCGCGACGTCAGCGCGGTTGGGGGACCACCCTGATGTAGGGCAGCGGTGCCTCCCACCCCTCCGGGTACTTCTCCTTGGCAGCCTCGTCGGAGACCGACGGCAAGATGACGACCTTCTCACCGTCGTTCCAGTTTGCCGGTGTGGCCACCTGCTGGTTGGCGGTGAGCTGACAGGAGTCGAGCAGCCGGAGGATTTCCGCGAAGTTGCGGCCCGTGCTCATGGGATAGGTCAGCGTTGCCTTGATCTTCTTGTCCGGGCCGATGATGAACACCGAGCGTGCGGTGGCGTTGTCCATCGGCGTGCGGCCCTCGGACGAGTCGCCAGCGTCGGCCGGAAGCATGTCGTAGGCCTTGACGACCTCGAGACCGGGGTCTCCGATGAGCGGATAGTTGAGCGCGTGGCCTCCGTAGCTCGCGATGTCTTCGGACCAGCGCTCGTGATCGCTCACCCCGTCCACGCTGATGCCGATGACCTTGCAGTTGCGCTGGTCGAACTCGCTCTTGAGGCTTGCGAGCGTGGCGAGCTCGGTCGTGCAGACGGGTGTGAAGTCTTTCGGGTGGGAGACGAGAAGCGCCCAGCTGTCGCCGATCCAATCGTGGAACTGGATCGAGCCGTCGGTGGTCTCGGCACTGAAGTCGGGTGCTGTGTCGTTGATTCTGAGAGTCATGAAAAACGCTCCTTTCCGAGCTGTCTTGTCAGATATGGAGTCCGCCCGCCGAACTCGGCCGTGGGTCCACGGCGTGTCGAGGACCCAAGGTGCCGTCAACTCGAAGTCTCTTTGTGCGGCCTGAGCACCAGAGGGACGATGTCGGGCAGGCATGCATGACAGTCGGGCGGTGCTGCGCACACGTCCGGTGTCGGAGAGACAGACGCAGACTAGCACTCATGTCTCTCACATCGATCAGCTCCACCGTGTGGCTGTCCGAGTCTGGCGGGCGCCGTTTGCCGAGCGAGGCAGGACGTGAGCGCCACGGGAGCCCACGAAAGAAAAGGGACCTGCGGAGGACGCAGATCCCTTTTCGAGACATGGCCGGAGTCTCGGGGACTCCGGTGGAAGGTGATGTGTGTTCTGTTCGGAAGGAGGTTTGGGTGGGGTCGGTTGGTGGGTCAGAAAGAGAAGCCGAGAAAGAAGCCGCCGTAGAAGTCCACTGGTTGGTCGGGCAAGACGTCGTCATCGAGAGGCTCGGTGAAGGCGACAAAACCGCCGGCCGTGAAGTTGTCGGCCGAGTAGGTGAGGTTGAAGTTGACCTCGCCGTTGAAGAGGCCGCTGTCGATGCCGCCCGCCGCGGCGGCGAAGTCTTCACCGGCGAAACCGGCGAGCAGACCAACGGCGTAGCTCCACTGGTCGCTCACCTCGTTGCCCCACTCGACTCCGAACGTGCCGTAGTAGTCCTCGACCTCGTCGATGTCGTAGTAGAGCGTGATGGTTGGTGAGAGCACGACATCGAAGCCCAGACTGAAGTAGATCTCGCGGGTGCCGGGGCCGACGCCGTTGGGAAACAGATACTCGATGAAGCCCACCTCGGCACTGATCGAGTCGTTGCCGAAGCCGTATGAGGCGGTGAGATCGACCTCCTGAAACTCGCCGTCGAGATCGTTCACGTCGTCGATGTCGAGGTTGCCCCAGGTGTTGAAGCTGAAGCCGCTGGAGTGCGAGACCGTGATCGAGGGCTGGAACACGGCTCCATCGGTGAAGGTGATGCCGCGCCACACGTAGGCGGAGTTGAAGGCCAGGTCGTAGCTGACCTCGGTTTCGGCGCTCGCGCTCAGAGGGGCGATTAGGGAGAGAAGGCAGAGGGTGACGATCGCTCGGGCTGGCTTCGTCGAAGTGATGGATGCGGGTCTCATATGGTTTCCTTTCACGCGAGTGGCGTCGCGGTGCTTTCCATGAACGGTCTGTTGGTGAGTCGGGTGAATACGAGTCGACGGGTGATGCCCACTAGATGGCGTCGCCGCCACGTTCGCCGGTGCGAATGCGCACGCACTCGGCCAACTCGCTCACGAAGATCTTCCCGTCGCCGATCTCGCCGCTACGGGCGCCGGCCACGATTGCCTCGATCGCGGGCTCCAGGAAGTCCTCGTTGATGGCGATGTCGAGTCGCACCTTCTTGAGGAGATTGACCTCCATATCGATGCCTCGGTAGGTCTCGGTGAAGCCACGCTGATTGCCAGCGCCGAGAGCGTTGGTGACGGACATCTTGTAGATCTCGCGCTTGAACAGCTCTTGCTTGACTGCGTTGAGCCGTTCCGGCTGAATGAAAGCGGTAATCAGTTTCATGGCGAGTCGTCCTACTGAGTCGTGAAGATCTGGAAGCCGTTGTACGCCTCGATACCGTGCTCGCCAATGTCGAGCCCGTTGACCTCTTCGCTGTCGCTGACGCGCATTCCGATCGTGGCCTTGATGCCGTAGAACAGCACCAGACCCGTGCCGAAGGCCCACGCGAAAGCAACGCCGATTCCGAGGAGCTGGACGCCGGTCTGCGCGAGGCCGCCGCCGTAGAGGAGGCCTGTGCTGGAGTCACCGATACCCAGGACGGCCTCGGCGCCGAAGATGCCGCAGGCCAGGGTTCCCCAAGCACCGCAGGTACCGTGTGCGCTGATCGCGCCCACCGGGTCGTCGATCTTGAGCGTCCGTTCGATGAACAGGATGCTGAGAACCACCAGGATGCCGCCGATGAGGCCGATGAAGATCGCGCCGGTCGGGGTCACGGTGTAGCAGGGAGCGGTGATCGAGACGAGGCCAGCAATGACCCCGTTGCCGGTCATCGAGGCGTCAGGCTTCTTGAACATGAACCAGGAAGTCAGCATGGCCGCGATGGCACCTCCTGCGGAGGCCAGAATGGTCGTCACCGCGACGCGTCCGAGCTCGCCGTCGCCAGTCGTGGTGCTGCCGGCGTTGAAGCCGAACCAGCCGAACCACAAAATGAACACGCCAAGAGCCGCCAGCGGCAGGCTGTGACCGGGAAGGGCTCTGGGCTTGCCGTCCGATCCGAACTTCCCTTTGCGGGCGCCGACCACAATGGCGCCAGCGAGTGCTAGCCAGCCTCCCACGGAGTGAACGACGGTCGACCCGGCGAAGTCGATGAAGCCTCGGCCTTCCAGCCAGCCCGCGCCGTTGTCGAGGAGCAGAGAACCCCACGCCCACTTCCCGAAGATCGGGTAGATGAACAGGCAGATGACGATCGATGCGAGGAGGTAGGCGCCGAACTTGGTCCGGCCGGCGACTGCTCCCGAGACGATCGTGGCCGCAGTGGCCGCGAAAACTACCTGGAACATCCAGAAGGTGTAGGTCCAGTCGCTTCCCTGCACTCCGCTGAGCGCAAACAGGGAGCCTCCGACCCAGCCGTTTTCGGTGGCCCCGAACATGAGACCAAAACCCACGAAGTAGAACGCAAGCGCCCCGACCGACAGGTCCATGAAGTTCTTCATCATGATGTTGACCGCGTTCTTGGCCTCGGTGAAGCCGGCCTCGAGCATGGCGAAGCCGGGCTGCATGAAGAGGACGAGGAAGGCGGCAACGGCGGTCCAAACGATGTTGAGATTCCCCTGCAGCACTTCGGCGTCGGGTGAGTCTTGAGCACCGGCGAGCGCTGGTAGAAGGAACAAGAAGAGAGCGGTAACGGCGGCGACCGTGTACGCGCGGGATGACGAACGACTCATGAAGGACTCCTCGGTTGCAGCTGAAGCAGGGGCTCCCGGTTCGTGCGGGGCTCTGACATTTCTGTTGCTGGCGAAAGGCCGGGCGACGAACGAGTGTCTTGGCAACGGTCGTGCCAGCGAGCGCAGAGCGCTCTGAAGGCCTGTTTCTGCCTGTCGTTACAGGGGTAATCGCGAGCTGCTGGCCGTGGGCTCGCTGTCTCGAGGCGGCGGCTCTTCGACAGTTTTGTAGCGCGAGGGCCAAGGCCTGCGACAAGAACGTCAAAGAGGACGTCTCAAGCCTCGCCCGAGAATCGGGCCGCCGGGGCAGCACCGACCCGCTTGGACGAGCCGTGCACTGGCTTGACGGGATGAGGCCTTTTTCGACCCGGATCGTGACCGGGGTGGTGGAGCAGAACTGAGCGCTCGAATAGGGTTGGCCGTCACACGGTCAACGAGGAGTCGTCATGAAAGCAGTCGTCTGCAAGGAGTTTGGGCCACCCGAGAAGCTGGTCGTCGAAGAGGTCGAGGATCCGATAGCGGGAGAGGGTGAAGTCGTCGTGGAAGTGCATGCGACCGCCATCACGTTTCCCGACACCCTGATCATCGAAGACAAGTACCAGTTCAAGCAGACGCCGCCCTTCGTTCTTGGAGGTGAGGCTGCGGGACAAGTGGTCGAGATTGGAGGCGGCGTGAGCGATCTCGCCGTCGGTGACCGCGTGGTCGGCGGCGGGACTGGCGGGTTCGCCGAGAAGATGGTGGCGCCAGTCAAGTCGCTGAGAAAGATCCCGGAGGGAGTCGATCCCGGGGCCGTGACTGGCATGGGCTACGCCTATGGCACCGGTTACTACGGTCTCAAGTACCGCGGCGACCTGACGGAGGGAGAGACGATGCTCGTCCTCGGCGCCTCGGGCAGTGTGGGTCTTGCGGCGATCGAGCTGGGCAAGATCATGGGTGCCAGAGTGATTGCGGCGGCGTCGAGCGGGGAGAAGCTGGCGCTTTGTCGCGAGCGCGGGGCGGACGAGACGATCAACTACTCCGAAGAAGACCTCAAGAACCGCGCGAAAGAGCTCACCGGCGGCAACGGCGTCGACGTGGTCTACGACGCAGTGGGGGGTGAGCGCGCGGAGCAGGCGCTGAGGGCCACGGCGTGGCGCGGTCGTTTCCTGGTCATCGGCTTCACGGCCGGTATCCCGAAGCTGCCGCTCAACCTCACTCTGCTCAAGAGCTGCGACGTGCGTGGCGTCTTCTGGGGTGCCTCGAAGATGCGCGAACCCGAGATCTTCTACAGAGTCGAGCGCGAGTTGGACGAGATGCTGGCCTCCAAGAAGCTGGTGCCGCACATTGCCCACCGATATCCGCTCGACGAGGTGCCGGCGGCTCTTCGCGCCATGATGGATCGTCAGGTCATCGGCAAGATCGTCGCCGAGCCCGTGCGCTCCTGAAGGTCGCGGGCGAAGAGCACGTCGCGGATCGACGAGTTGAGCCAAGCAAACAGCGAGCTCCCTTTCGACGGCCTCAGGGTGGTCGAAGCCGCCACCTGGATCGCGGCACCGGTGGCGGCGACGATCTTGGGTGACCTCGGAGCGGACGTCGTCAAGATCGAGCAGCCGGGTGAAGGTGATCCCTACAGGGCCCTCCCCGGTGGACCGGTGTTGGCTGATGCGGGCGTGAACTACACCTGGCTGATGGATGCGCGCTGCAAGCGCAGCATCACGGTGAACCTCAAGTCCGCCGAAGGTCGCGAGATCGTCCAGCGGCTCGTGCGCAGATGTGACGTGTTCGTGACCAACTACCCGCATCCGATGAGGGAGAAGCTCGAGCTGAGTTATGAGCGTCTCGCGGCGCTCAATCCGAAGATGATCTACGCGTCGCTCAGCGCTTTTGGAGAGCGCGGTGAGGAGCGCGACGCCTCGGGCTTCGATCAGGTGGCCTACTGGGCTCGCTCGGGGCTCGCGGATCTGGTTCGCTCGGCGGGCGCAGCTCCTGCCCAGGGCCTACCGGGGATGGGAGACCATCCGACCGGGGTGTCGCTGTTCGCGTCGATCGTAACGGCTCTCTACATGCGCGAGCGCACCGGACGTGGCCGTGAGGTCCACACTTCACTGCATGCCAACGGTCTCTGGGCCAATGGCTGCATGGGACAGGCGGCACTCGCCGGCGTTGGCTTTTCAGAGAGGCGAAGCGCAGACACTCGGCTTCCCGTTCCAGCCACTCACGTTCTCTATCGAACGTCCGACGATCGGTACTTGCAGCTCAACATGGTGCGTTCCGACGATCAGGTCCGCGGCCTGTTCGAAGTGCTGGGGATCGCCGAGCTCCTGGACGACGAACGTTTTGCGACCGACGAGGCGCGACTCGAGAACACCCTGCTCTTGAGCGATCGCCTGGCAGCGGCGATCGAAAGCGAACCGTTGGCGAGGTGGCTCGCGCGGCTGGGCGAGCGGGGGGTTCCAGCCAGCCGTGTCGCCTACGTCGAGGAGCTCCGCTCCGATCGACAGGCGCACGCGAACGGGGCGCTTATTCCCACCTGGTCACCTGACGAGGCCGGGATGGCGCACGTGATCAACCATCCGATTGGCCTGTCGGGTGTCGAGGGTCGAGGCGCGACCCGCCCTCCCGAGGTCGGCGAACACACCGGCGGTGTGCTGCGCGAGCTCGGCTACGAGGAGGACGACATCGAGCGCCTTCGTGACGAAGGCGTCGTCTGAGGTGACGTCGTGTGAGGTTGCGGCGGCAGCCATTCGCGCAGGCGCCTGCGGTTCGCCTCGCCGATTCTGGAAACCGCCAGGGCGAGCAGGTTGCTGACGAGGATCGAGAGGACGAGCAGGAGACGATCGTCGAGCTCGCCGCGCCACTCGTAGCCGATCGTCAGCACGCTGAAGTGAGTCAGATAGAGGGTGTAGGAATAGCCCGCGAGTGACCGCGCCCAGCGTCGCACCGATGTGGACGAGGCGCCGGACTCTCGCCAACGCTGCGTGCCTTCGATCACCAGGAAGAAAGACAGGCTCAGCCCGAGCGCCACGCCTCGGTCGAAAGCCTTGGCTGGATGGTCGGCTGGTAGGTAGAGGCTGTAGGCCGCGGTGAGCAGGCTGACGAAAAGGCCGCCTGCGAGCCACGGCCAGCTGCCGATGGCGCCATGCCTGGACCGCAGTTTCTCAGTCGCCACCGACGCCACATAGACGGTCGCTCCCAGCAGCCACGTGAGGGCGATTCCTTCGCCAGGGCCACCCAGGAGGTTGTGTGCGACGCTGAGTGCCGCGATAGGGAACAGCCCGAGGGCCAGCCACGATCTCCGCCTGGACCGCCAGCCCAGCACGAGCGCACCCGCGAACACGTAGAGCCACCACTCGATGGCCAGGGTCCACAGTGGAACACCGGAACCGAAGACCGGAAGGTCGAGGGTCGGGTAGAGCTGGAGATGGAGCAGATTGGCGAGCCCCGCTTGCCAGCTGTCGACTCCCTCGAAGTAGTCGAGCTCGAACAGCTCGAACGGCAGCGCGTCGATGATCGCGATGCACACCAGGGCGGGAACCAGGCCCGAGTAGATCCGAGCAGCGCGGTCGGCCAGGTAGTGAGCGAAGCGCGAGGAGGGGTCGAGAACGTGTCGGTGCAGGCTGCGGGCAATCAGAAATCCCGAAAGGAGGAAGAAGACCACGACCGCCAGGCGCTGGATCTGGGGCGGTGGATCCGGCTGCCCGAGGAAAGAGAAGACGTTGAAGAAGTCGAAGGCGTGGCCCAGCAGGACGACTTGAGCTGCGAGTGCTCGGGTCAGATCGAATGCGGTCGTCGTGGCGCCACTCAGGTGCAGCTCGCGGACAGGCACCGAGGGGGCCGGAGGTGACGGGCTCATGTGGTTTCTGTCCGCGGGAGCCGGCTCCGGAACCACCAGACCACTGCGGCGACGAACAGGCCGTGCTCGACTG
>JANQPS010000791.1 GCA_028285365.1 Thermoanaerobaculia bacterium
AGGCTGCCTTGGTCGGCGTTTACGACCTCGACGTAGCGCTGGACCGGGCCGTCCGGACTCTCGACCGTGACGCGCATCCGCTCGGCGAACGGCGGCAGCGTGCTGGAGCCTGCCGGGTCGAGCTGAGCGGCTGGCTCGAAGGGCGCAATCCACGGAGCGAGCAGGGCTATGGCACAGAGCACGAGTACGAGCGTCACGCTCAGCCGCGCCTGGGACCGCTTCAGCGTCTCGATCATCATGGGCGTGTCAGGTCAGCCGCACGCGGGGGTCGAGCGTCGCGTGCGCGATGTCGGCCAGCAGCGTTCCCAGAATGACTGTGGCGCTCGAAACGATGGTTGCGCCGATGACCAGAGGGTAGTCGCGAGCTTCGATGGCGCTGGCGATGGCAGTGCCCATACCCGGCCAGGCGAAGACGTACTCGATCGTGACCGCACCGCCGATCAGCACGGGCAACCACAGACCTGCGAGCTGGATGACAGGAGTGCACGCGTTGCGGAGTGCTTGCCTCAGGATCTGCCTCTCGCTGAGGCCACGAGCTCGTGCGGCGGTCACGTACTCCTTGCGGAGTTCGTCGAGGAGGCCGTTGCGAACGATCCGTGAGATCTGAGCGGCAAGGGGCAGGGCGAGGACCAGCGAAGGCAGGATGAGGTGGCTCACGAGATCGACGACGCGAGTGGCGAGGGGCCACTGCATCGAGAAAGGTGACGTCATTCCGCTTGCTGGAGCCCATCTCAGCTGCGTGGCGAAAAGCAGGATGGCCATCGATCCGAGCCAGAAGCTGGGGAGCGCGTACACCGTCAGCGTGACGATTCTCAGGCCACGATCGAAGAGCGATGCGGGACGGGTCGCAGCGAGTCCACCCAGAGCTATCCCCAAAGAGAAGCCGAGCAGCAGCGCGGTGGAGCCGAGCAGGAGGGTCGGGGCAAAGCGTTGCTTGAGAACCTCGACGACCGGTTGCTGATACTGAAACGAAACTCCCCAGTCAGCCTCCAGGATCAAGGCACGCAGCCAACGCACGTACTGTTCGGTCAACGGCTGGTCGAGTCCGTAGAGGGTCCTGACGTGCTCGTATTGAGAGCGACTCACTCTGGTGTCGACCAGGCGTTCCGTCGGGTCGCCAGGTGCGGCGTGAATGGCGACGAAGGTCAGCGTGACGACGACCCAGACCAACGCGGTCGCCGCCGCCAGACGTCTCATGAGAAACCGGGTCATCGAAGCCCAGGTCTCGTCAGAGCAGATCTCCGCCGCCCTGGTGGACGGAGCTGCAGAGGTTGACCCATGGCACACGCACCTCGGCAGGCAGAGGCCGTTACGGACTCGGAGTCGAGCGGGTCCACTCCCGGAGATTCGCGAATTCGCTCAGCATGTCCGGGCGCACGTTGTCGAGGCCGCGTACCGAAACGAAGTTCCGCGGTTCCCACAAGAAGAGCATCGGTTGCTCGTCGTGGACGATGTCCTGAATCTCGTGCAAGTAGTCGAGCCCGTCGGCCGAGTTTTCGACAGCGGCGTACTGGTCGATCAGTTCGTCGATTCGAGGGTTGTCGTAGCCGCCGAAGTTGTAGCCGTTCTCGATCGAGTTGCTGTGCAGGGCGTAGCCGAGATCGAGGGTCGTGTCCATGAGGAACGCCATGACGGTCGCGTCGTAGTCACCCTCTTGGTTGAGCGCGTTGAGAGTGTCGTACTCGAGTCGTCGAGGTTTCGCGTCGATACCCACCTTGGCGTAGTCGGCCTTGAGCATCTGGGCCGCGTCCCAGCGGATTGCGTTGCCGGCGGTGGTCGTCAACTCGAAGCTGAACGGCTGACCGTCCTTATCGCGGACTCCGTCGCCATCACTGTCGGTCCAGCCGGCTTCGTCCAGCAGCCGACCCGCGGCTTCCGGGTCGTAGGGCCAGGGCTCGAGGTCCGGGTTGTAGGCCCAGATCCAGGAGACCACGGGTGACGTTCCGATGTCGCCGTAGCCGAACCAGAGGGTGTCGACGATGGCTCGCCGATTCGAGGCCAGTGCCAGAGCGCGACGGACGCGCGGGTCTGAGAACTGGGGCCTACGGGTGTTCCAGTTCACGAACGTGAACTGACGCGTTCGGTAGTCGATCAGCTCGACTTCTTCGCTGTCTCGCAGTTGCGGAACGTCACTCGCGCGCGTTCCGTAGGTCATGTCGAGGCCACCGGCGATGATCTGACCCGTCAAGGCTGCGGGCTCCCGGATGAACTGGAAAACGACTTGGTCGAGTTTGGGCAGTCCGGACTCGTAGTAGAGCGGGTTGCGAGTCAACACGAGCCTCTGATCGCGAGTCCAGGTGTCGAGCAGGAACGGCCCCGACGAGACGATGTTCTGCAGAAAGAACTGAGGCTGCTGACGCCACTCCGAGAACGGCAGCTGCGACCAGACGTGCTTGGGAATGATGACGCCCTCGTTGGCCTCGATGATCGGCGAGTGCGTTCTCTCCGAGAAGTGAAAGGTCACGGTGCGCTCGTCGACCACTTCGACGTCCGAGATGCTCGTCTTCCCGTCCGAGTAGACCCAACCGACATCGGGCGACGTCTGGGCTTCCCACGTGAAGCGAACGTCTTCGGCGGTCAGCGGCACGCCGTCGCTCCACACCAGACCCTCACGAAGCTTGAACGTCACTCGGAGACGATCGTCGCTGAGCTCCCAGCTCTCGGCGGCCCGGGGCGCCAGCTTCTGTTCGGGCGTCGTGTAGTCCGGAATCTCGTCGAGGAGAGGTAGGAACAGCCGATCGATGATCGTGTCGTTGAAGTGGCTGCCACGGGCGATCAGCTCATTGGGTGTCTCGAACGAGGATACGGTGCCCACCACGATGGCGTTGGAGGGAGCCTGAGGTGGCGCGCAGGCCGTGGCCAGGAGCACTGCTGCGAGCATCAGCGACAGGGTCACCGTGACGGTCTGTCTGGCTGGCCTGGTGATCGGGATCTTACGGTTGTGAAGCATGGTTCTTCCGGGGGTGCTCGGCGGGTGAGAAAGCGAGCGAAGTCCTGTAGATGCTAGCAGTTCGAGGATGTCTCGGAGGAGGGAGCGTGACCGTCGAGCCGGTGCCGAGGACATCTCACTCACTCGTCACGCTGGAACAGTCTCGGGCGGCGCGCGGTTGTAAGCTGACGCCATGAGCATCTTTCGCTCACGCGGCCTGATGGTCGTCCTCGCTGCTCTCGCGATCTTCGTGTGTTTCGACATCGCGCTCTTTGGCTGGCTGACCTTCCGGTCGCTGTCGGAGCGGGAGCTCGAGCGCATCATTCTCGAGACGCGTACGGAGGCCGAGCAGGTAGCCGACCAGATTGCCGACGACGCGAAGCGTTGGGGTGAAGACCTCACGATGGCACTGGCCACGAATGCCGAAACCCGGACCTACATCGACTCCGTGCTGGCTCAGCGGGAGGTGGTCGACGTCGTCAGGGTGCTCGATCAGGAGCAGCGGGTCGTCTACCAGTCCACCCGAATCGAGCGTTTCGGTGAAGAGATCGCTCCGACGATCGCCGACTCGGAGATCCCCGAGATCGTCACCGAAACGGTCGGCGCGGAGACCACGTTCGACGTGATCGAGATGCCGGTCGAACAGCTGCCGGTCGTCGAGGTTCCCGTAGGCGACGTCGGTACGTTCTCGATCGGTCTGCGCCGAGAGACGATCGAACAGCGTCTCGAGAGTCTGCGCGCGGACCTCTTTCGCCAGGCAAGCGGAATCGGGGCACTCACCCTCCTGCTTTTTGGTGCGGCGGCGGCCTTGATCATCAGCCTGCTGAGGCGCAGCCAGAAGTATCAGGAGCAGGCGCAAGAGGCGGAGCAGTTGGCCTACGTCGGAACCCTGGCGTCCGGGCTCGCGCACGAGATTCGCAGCCCGCTCAACTCGCTCAACCTGAACATGCAGATGCTCGAGGAAGAGCTGGAGGTGGACGAGCAGGGACGCCATCGTCTCCTCCAGATCACTCGGTCCGAGATCAGCCGCCTTGAGCGTCTGGTCACCGACTTTCTGTCCTACGCCCGACCGCGGTCTGCCGACCTCGAGGAGATCGAGGCTGGTGGGCTGGTCCGTCACGCAGCCGAGATCGTGGAAGGGACGGCAGCCTCTCAGGGAAGCCGTCTGATCGTCGAGGATCAGGGTGACTCCGCCAAGGTCAGCGTGGATCCTGGTCAGGTCAACCAGATGCTGCTCAATCTGATCGACAACGCGCTACACGCTGTCTCGGGGCGCGAGGGGGCCGAGGTCCGTCTGCTGGTCGAGCGACCGGGTGAGGGCTCGGTGCGACTCGGGGTCGAAGACAACGGACCCGGCATGAGTGCCGACCAGATTGCTCGTGCTGCGGACGTCTTCTACCCCGAACGACGTGGTGGCACCGGCCTGGGGCTCGCCATCGTGGACCGCTTCGCGCGAAACCACGGGGGGGATCTCG
>JANQPS010000811.1 GCA_028285365.1 Thermoanaerobaculia bacterium
GCTCGCCGCGTGCCTGCTCGTCGTCGAGGAGAAAGGCCGAGTTGAGCGACTCCATCACCACCGACGCCATGTGGCGGGCCGAAGCGAGCGAGATGCGGGCGATCTCGCGGGGATCTTCGGCGATACCGGCCTGCTTGATGTTGTTCGCCGCGACCTCTCTGCGCCGTGAGTCGAGACGCCACCAGAATCCAGCCAGGGCGCGCATGAAGGCGATCGAGGTCTGATGCGGAAACCGATCGGTCAGGAACAGCGCGGTCCGCGCGATCGTGTACTCGACGCGGTGCCGGGCCCGCAGGGCTGTGGAGCGATCGTCCGTCTGGTCCGTGCCCCGATCTTGGGCTGTAGCTTCGTGTCTGGTACCCGTCAAGGTGCCGGTCCGAGGATCAGAACGCCGTTGCCGCCACCAAACCCGAAGCTGTTCTTCATGACGAGTGGACGCTCGAGGGGCTCCGGAGAGGTGCCGACGAGGTGCACGTGACACTCGGGATCAGGTCGATCGAGGTTCAGGTTGGGCGGACACGTTCCGCGCTCGATCATCAGCAGGCAGGAGGCGGTCTCGACCGCGCCCGAGGCCCCGAGAGTGTGTCCGAAGTACGACTTGAGGGCTGATACGGGCACTCGCTGGGCGGCGTCTCCGAGCACTCGCTCGATCGAGGTGCTCTCGCACGTGTCGTTCGCCGGCGTCGCGGTTCCGTGCGCACTCACCAGCCCCAGGTCCGAGGGTTTCACTCCGGCATCCGCCAGAGCGCGGCGCATGGCCTCCGCCTGTCCTTCCGGACTCGGGCTGGTGATATGCGAGGCATCGGAAGTCTCGGCATAACCCCTGATTTCGCCTCGAGTGTCGATCCCGCGAGCACGAGCGTGCTCCAGTGATTCGAGGACGAAGATGCCCGCGCCTTCGCCGAAGACACAGCCGTCGCGGTCGGCGTCGAAGGGGCGGCAGGCCCGTGCGGGATCGGGATTCTGGGAGAGGACCCCGAGGTTGTTCCAGATACCGAAGAAGAAGGGGTCGAAGAAGCCGTCTGATCCGCCGGTCAGCACCACGTCGGCATAACCGTCGCGGATCATGCGAAAGGCCTGGCCGATGGCGTTGGTGCCCGAGGTGCACGCCGAGACCACCATGTAGTTGGCGCCAGTGAGGCCAAACTGGATCGAGATGCCCGCGGAGATGGCGTTGTACATGCAGCGCGGCACCGAGGTGGGTCGAATCCTGTGCGGGCCTCTCTCGGCGAATGCCTTGATGGCCTCGTAGTGGCTCTGGGCGGAGCCCGTGCCCGTTCCGATGACCACCGGTATCTCTGGCTCGGTGCAACGTTCGTCGTCGCCCAGCAGGTTCGCCTGGTGTAGCGCTTCATAGGCGGCCACCATGGCGAGGTCGAGGGAACGATCGACCGGACGACGCTTGAGACGTTTCAGCGTATCGTTGATCGGTTCCGAGTCGGCCTCGCCTCCGATCTGGCACTTGAACATCGAGACGTCCAGGCTCTCGAGCTGCGCAAGCCCCGTCTGCCCGGCCATCAGCTGGTCGAAGACGAGCTCCTCGGCGCCACCGACCGCGCTCTGGATTCCCAGACCAGTGACGACGACGCGACGTCCTCTGGTCTCACTCATCGAGAGCCACCGTCGAGCGTGGTTCGAACGAGATCAGCCACCAAGCCACAGTCCTCCATCGATGTGGATGACCTGACCGGTCACGTAAGACGCTCTCTTCGACATCAGAAACGAGACCGTCGTCGCGATCTCCTCGGGAAGTCCGAGGCGTCGCATCGGGATCCCCAGCCCCTGCCGCTGCTTGTCGGGAAGATCGCTGGTCATGTCGGTCTCGATGAATCCCGGAGACACTGCGTTGCATCGAATGCCGAAGCGCGCCGCTTCGATGGCGAGCGACTTGGTGAGGCTGACGAGGCCCGCCTTGGCGGCCGCGTAGTCAGCTCCCATGAGGCCACCCGCGCCATGGGCCGCCAATGACGCGACGTTGAGGATGCTGCCGCGACGCTCGCGCCGCATCACCAGATAGGCCGCCTGTGAAGCCTCGAAGGCGGCTTCGAGATTCAGGCGGAACGTCGTTCGCCAGCGGTCGAGCTCGAGACCTCGAAACGCGATCGCCTCGCCTCCTCCGGCGTTGTTGACGAGACCGTCCAGGCCTCCCAGGGCGTCAGCAGCCTGTTCGACGACCTCTCTTCCGCTGCCAGCGGAGTCGAGGTCGGCAGTCAACGGGTGGCAGCTCTCGCCGAGTTCGGCGGCCACCTCGGTCACGTTCGATCGGCCATGGATGGCGACAGTGGCGCCACGCGCCAGCAGCTCTGCTGCAATGGCCCGACCGATGCCTCGGGTCGAGCCGGTGACCAGGATCCGCTGGTCGGCGAGCTCGGCAGGGGCGTCAGAGGAAGACGGCAAACTGGCGGTGGTCATCATGGCTGGGCTGGAGCGCAGGGCGTGAGCCCGGCGCGCCAACCCTATTGGATTGCACCGTTTGGTGCAGACGGCCCAGAGTCTCGGCGGGTGTGGTCACTTGCGAGGTGAGCTCGCTCGGGCTCTGGCTCGACCGTGGTACTCAGCGCCATGCCTGAAGGACGGACGAGAGCCTAGAGCTTGGCTCGCCATGCGGCGATGGCCTTGCCGATCTCGTCCGGGGAGTCCTCCTGGATGAAGTGACTGCCCGCGACGGTGACCTCCTCTTGATTGGGCCAGCTGCGACAGAACTCCCGCTGAGGCCCGATCAGGATGGCGCCTGGCTTGGCGTTGATGAACAGCTTGGGGACCTCGCTGCTACTGAGCCATTGGCCGTAGTCGCTCACGATCTCCACGACGTCCTCGGGCTGCCCCTCGATCGGCAGTTCGCGCGGCCACGTGAGCGTCGGGCGCCGACTCTCACCGGGCTCGAGGAATGGCCGTCCGTAGGCGTTGCGCTCGGCATCACCCATGGTGCGCAGGACTGCGCCGGGCAGCACCTTTTCGACGAACGCGTTGTTCTGGAGCACCATCGCTTCGCCCTTTTCGGAGCGGAACCCCTGGAAGACCGGCCGCACGGCGTCGGGCCAGTCGTCCCAGGTCGGAATGGGGGCCACGATGGCCTCCATGTAGGCGATGCCCTTGACGGCGTCGCGGTGGCGATTGGCCCAGTCGAAGCCGAGCGCGGAGCCCCAGTCGTGGATGACGAGGGTGACGTTGTTGGTCACGCCGAGCTGCTCGAGCAAGCCGTCGAGGTAGTGACGGTGCTCGACGAAGCGGTAGCTGCCGGGACCGACGTCGTCGAGACGGTCCGAGTCGCCCATGCCGATGAGGTCGGGGGCAATGCATCGGCCCTGGGCCTCGAGGTGCGGAATGACGTTGCGCCAGAGGTAGGAAGAGGTCGGGTTGCCGTGCAGGAACAGGATCGGGTCACCGTCTCTGTCACCGACATCGACACAGGCCATCCGCTTCCCGTGCACCGTGTGAAAGCTCTTGGGATAACGCTCGAGGCCCGGTACGTGCACGTCTCGACCGAGTTCTGGCAAGAAGTAGGCGTTGGCGCCCGGCGCGTTGTCTTCGCGGATGGGCACGATCTCCTTGTAGGCGTCGGACTCCCACCATCCCAGCGCCTTCTCGCGGGTCGGGAAGCGCAGGAGCACGTTGTGGTTGGGTGGCTCCTTGCCAGCGGCGCGTTCGGCGCGGCCGGCTGCCAGGATCCAGCCGCCAAACGGCTTGATCGTCCGCAGGACGCCCTTTTGGTATTCGGCGAATGCCTCGTGATCTCTGATCTGGAGATTGGCGACGAAGTAGCACGTC
>JANQPS010000834.1 GCA_028285365.1 Thermoanaerobaculia bacterium
TGTGGCAGCGGACGAGCATCGCGCGCAAGGACAGGCGCGAGGACGCCGATACCTGGCTCGCTCGCCTCCGCCCAGTACTATCCGAGATCAAGGACGCCATCGAAACCCGGGGCGCGCTACCTGTCTTCGTCTTGATGCCTGACGAGTATCAGGTCGACCGTCAGCTCCTCGAGAGCCTGCTCGAAGAGAACGGTGCTTCCGCAGATGACCTCACTCCTGGCCTGCCGCAGCGCCTGCTTCGTCGCTACTTCGATCGTCACGGTTTCAGCTACGTCGACCTCCTCGGTCCTCTTCGGGAACGAGGAGCGACCGAATCCCTCTACCGCCCCCGCGACAGCCATCTGAACCGACTCGGCAACGAACTGTCGGCTCGAGTCGTTGCAGACTTCCTCCTTAGAGAGAGACGCTTGATCGAGCGCTAGGAGCCGATGGCGAGGACGTTCGTGGGCCCAGCCTCCTTTGCTGGGGATCCGCTACTCCGCGACGCGAACGCTAGAAGAGCAGGTCGCCGAGACGCTGGCGATGGTGAAAGGCATCACCAAACTGATGCTGACACCACAGCGCCCTGCGCAGATACAGCTGAGCGTCACACTCGTAGGTGAAGCCCACACCACCGTGAAACTGAACGGCTCGGTCACCAGCAAAAACGAACGAATCGCACGCCTCCACCTTGGCCATTCGGAGTGTTGCCTCAGAGTCCTCATCCTGAGCGCGAGTCGCAGCACAGTAGAGGTGTGACCGAGCCCGCTCGAGTCCGGTGAGAACGTCGACGGTAGGGTGTTTGAGAGCCTGGTAACCACCGATGAGCTGGCCGAACTGACGGCGCGAGCCCAAGTAGTCGATGATGAGATTCAACGTGGCGGCGATGCCTCCACACGCTTCGGCGGCGACCAGAAGCCATGCCGTGCGTTCGAGAGCTCCCAGCGCGGCCATCGCAGCGTCCCCAGCCATGATCTGGTCCCCGGACGCGACGAGACCATCGAACGACAGTCGGTAGCTACGCCGCGTCTCGTCGATGACCGTCTGACGTTCGAGAGTCGCTCCCGCCAGGTCTTCGCGACTCAGGAGGACGAGAATCGGCTCGTCACCAAGGCGCGCCGAGACCAGGACGATTTGAGCGACTGGTGCGTCGGTGACGAAGCCCTTGAAACCATCGAGCTGGACTCCACCGTCGACGGCGCGAGCCGCCAGCCCACACTCCTTCAGGAGCCAGCTGCCATCGTCCTCGACCAGTGCCACGGTTCCAACCGCGCCCTCCGCAAGCTCGGGCAGCCAGCGCTGTTTCTGGGCCTCGGAGCCACCTGCCAAGAGTGCCTGGACGACGAGTTGAGAGCTCACGATGGGGGCCGTCTGGAGCTGACGCCCCATCGACTCGACGATCGGCACGACTTCGGCGAGGCTCTGGCCGATACCGCCATGAGCTTCCGGAATCGCAATCGCAGTCCAACCGAGATCGACCATCTCGGTCCAGAGGTCGGCGTCAAAAGACGAATCGGCCAGCAGCTGAGAACGAACCTGCTCGACTGTCCAGCGCTCGGCGCAGAAGCGCTGCGCGATGTCGAGCATCATCCCCTGCTCTTTCGAAAACTCAATCGAAACCGACATCACTCACGGCCTCCTTCGGTTCTTCCGTAACAACTCTCGGTCAGCTCGCGAACGCCTGACGATCAACTGCCTTTTGGCAGGCCCAAGACACGCTCGCCGACGATGTTGGCCTGCACTTGACTGGTGCCGCCGCCGATCGTGGCCGAGAAGGCGTTGAAGTAGGAGCGCTGCCACCTTCCTCCGTCCGAAGCCTGAGGGTCACCGACCCAGAGCGCGCCCTGAGCCCCCATCAGGGAGAGAGCAAACTGGAACAGTCGTCGCCGGTGCTCGGTCGTTCGCAGCTTGCTCGACAGCGGAATCGACGCTGGACGTTCGCTCACCAGCGCAGGAATCGCAGCGCGTTTCGCACACAGTCGATCACCGCGGGCCTCGATGACGAATCGCACCAGCTGGTCGCGAATCAGCGGATCGTCGAGCACCGGGCGGCCGTCGCGCTGGGAGCGACGAGCCAGTTCCACGACGTCGTCGACACCGATGCTCATCATCGACAGACCACCCGCCTGACCTCCGGAAGCGCCTCGCTCGAAGGTCAGAGTCGTCATCGCGATCTGCCACCCCTGTCCCTCTTCGCCCATGAGACAGTCGGCCGGAATGCGCGCGTCGTCGAAGAAGGTCTGGACAAAACCGTACTCGCCGGTCAACTTGCGGATCGGCTGGGTCTCGACTCCCGGAGCTGTCATGGGGGCGAGGAAGTACGACAGTCCGGCATAACGGTTGGGCGCCTCGGGATTGGTCCGGGCCAACAGGATCATGTACTTGGCGTAGCTGCCGAGCGACGTCCAGATCTTGCTTCCGTTGATCACCCACTCGTCGCCGTCGCGCGTGGCGCGGGTTTGGACACTGCCGAGGTCGGAGCCGTGATCAGGCTCGGAGAAGCCCTGACACCAGATGTCCTCGGCACTGAGAATGCCGCGGATGTATCTCTGCTTCTCTTCCTCGGTCCCCATGTGAAGGATCAGGGGACCCGCCCAGTTCAACCCGATCGTGTTGGGCATGAACGGCACCTTGAGGCGCCCCATCTCCTGATCGACGATGTCCTGGAAGACCTGTTCCCTACCACCGCCGCCGTATTCGGCGGGCCACGCCATGCCCAGATAGCCAGCCTCGTAGACCTGCTGCTGCCAGTCACGCAAGTACTGAAACTGCTGGTCCGTGCCCACCTCCATGAACGTCTCCGGGAGCAGGAAGTCAGGCTCGGGTGGACGGTTCTCGGTCAGCCACGACCGAACTTGTGATCGGAAGTCGTCGAGCTCGGCGAGTTCAGGCATGGTGCATCTCCGTAAAGCGAGTTGGCGAAAACTGCCGCCACTCGCATCAGGTGAGCGTCTTCAAGTCGTCGATCGAGGCGTGATCATGCCACCAACGCGCCTACCAAGCAAGCGCTTGGTTGACAACCCGGAGAGCCTAGGTCAACCTCCGGGGATCCCATGACCCTTGCCGATCCTCTCGACCACGACCTGATCGCCGATCCGGAGTCGGCGCGCGGACGCCTCATGCTGGCGGCCAGCCGTCTCTTCGCCGAGAAGGGGTTTGCCGGAACGACCGTTCGCGACCTCGCCGCCGAGGTGGGGATCCTCTCTGGCAGCATCTTCCATCACTTTCGCAGCAAGGAAGAGATCCTGTGCGAGGTCATGTGCGCGGTCATCGAGAAGGCACTTGTCTCCTTCGAAGAGGAGCTCTCCCGGACGACCTCACTCGAGGACGAGCTGCACACCCTGATTCGACTCGAGCTCCAGGCGGTTCACGACACCACCGGGGCCGGCTTCGGCATCCTCGGCAGCGAATGGCGACACCTCGGCCCGGAGAGCCAGAAGAAGGTGCTCGGGCTACGCGACACCTATAACGACATGTGGATCGCTCGCCTCGAGCGAGCTCGCACGAGCGGTCTTTGTGACACCGATCCGGGTCTGTTGCGCAACTTCCTCCGCGGTGCCG
>JANQPS010000836.1 GCA_028285365.1 Thermoanaerobaculia bacterium
CCCACGCTGGCCTCGGCGAGGCCGCTGAGTCCGGTGGTGCGTCGTGAGAACACCTTCGATATAGCACGGGACGGTACGATCGCGTATCTCAGTGGCGACGTCCCCTTCGACGTCGCGCAGACGCGTCTAGCCTGGGTCAGCAGGGACGGGAAAGTTGAAGAGCTTGGCTTCGAGGGGGTACACGCACAGGAGCTGATACTCGACCCGGATGGACGTCGGGCGGCTGTGGCGAGGCTGGTCGGCGGAGAGCTCCAAGTCTGGCTCTACCATCTAGATGGCGATGGACAGGTCGACCAGATCACGCGAGAAGGCCAGAACTACGGCCCTCAGGACTGGCACCCGGACGGGTCGAGGATCTCCTTCTCGTCGCAGCACAGCGGAGCTTGGGAAGCGCGCTCATTGCGTGTCGACCGGACCGAGCCTTCCACCAGGTTTCTCGGAGGCCTGGAGGACAGTGCGTGGAGCTGGAGTCGCCCCGAAGGGGCGCACGGAATCTGGTCTCGCTGGACGGAGCGTGGCACCGAACTCTGGACGATGCGTGTCGGAGACCCTGAAAGCGCCGGTCGGCTCGTGGACTCGGAAGGTGAAGAAGAGAACGGTCGATTCTCGAGGGACGGCCGGTTTTTCAGCTACGGCAGCGACGGAAGGTTCTACGTCGCGCGCTACCCGAGCGTCGAGAATCGCCAACCGGTCGCGAACGGCGCAGAAGACGTCTTCTGGTCACCGTCGACCGACGAGTTGTTCTTCGTTCGGGATGGCAAGGTCTTCGTGATGGCCTACGAGCAGGTTCGAGGCGAGATTCGACTCGGTTCTGCTGAGGAGTTGACGAGCGTGCTGAAAGGCACCGACATTGCCGTCAGTCCCGATGCGCAGCGCATTCTCGTTCAGCTCCCGGTTGACGGGACGTCTCGCCGCACCGAGGTGCGAGTCGCGAGTGATGGTGTAGACCTGATCCGAGGGTCGGGTGTGAGTTCGCAGTGATCGGCAATTGGCCGCCTTGAGCTCGCAGGACCGAGGGGACTGCTCGAGCGCGAGGATGGCGCGCCGCTCGCAGCCGGGACTTCCCTCGGTCACTAAACCGTCACCGCGCCTCTCGGAGCCGGCGGCATGGGCGAGGTGTACCGTGCTTTGGACACGAAGCTCATCGCGACGTCGCGATCAAGGTGTTGCCGGAAGACTTCGCGGCTTTTCTACATGGCCATCAACACGACGGCGAGCGAGACGGACCGATACCAGCGCTACGTCACCCGGTATCCCTCGTTGGAGGGACGGTGGCAGCTGCCTCCTGGACGCGGCACGGTCGTCTGGCGAGCGGACGGTCGGGAGATCTACTATCCGGACTTCGAAGACCGACTGTGGGCGATGAAGCTGGAACTGGACGGCGATGAGGTTGTGCTCGGTGATCCCGAGCTCTTGTTCGACGGGAGATCGATCGGCGCCAGGTTCATCAACCCCAACGCGAGACCGAGAGTCGCCACTCGGAACGGCCAGGACTTCGTCGTGATTCGGACCTCGGAACAGCCCAGGACGTTCGCGACGTGGAAGCGGGCTTGGCTGCCCGAGAGTGTTCGGTGAGACGGCAGCGCGTTTTGTCTAGCTCGCTGCTTTTCGTACGAGCGACTGCACCAAAACGAACCGCGAGTCAGGTGAAGGGATCCAGGACGTCGAGCCCGGTGGCCTCGAAGTCCTTGCGGTTTCTCGTGACCAGCGTCAGACCATGGGTCAACGCTGTTGCAGCGATGAAACTGTCCTTGATCGGCATCGCGGCTCCCTGAGAGCGAAGGTTGGCGAGGAGCTCGGCCCAGCGTAGTCCAGTGGCCGAGTCCCAGGCGAGGCAATGGGCTCGACCTACCCCCTCTTCGAACCAGCGTTCGAGGCGTTCTCGTCGCCGACCTGGTGCGAGGAGGAGGATGCCGAATCGGATTTCGCCAAGGATCACCGGATCCACGGCCAGATGACGCTCGTTCTCGCGTAACCAGGCGATCACCTTCGAGGAAGGATCTACCTTGGTCGGCTCGCTGAGTACGTTGGCGTCGACGAGATACTTCAAGAATCCATCGGGTCTAGAGAGTCCGTGGACTCAGACTCGACCGGAACGAAGAAGTCCTTGTCTGGACACTCGAGAAGCCAGTCGACGAGACCAAGGTTCTTCGGTGGAGTCGTGAGGACCAGGCGGTACTCGCCGCGGTCGAGACGCTCGATCTCGAACTCGTGCCCTGGCGCGATGCCGTCCTGGTTGCGAAACTCCGCCGGAAGGACAATCTGACCTTTGGTAGAAATGGTTGTTTTCATCTTGGTAAGATAACGTCTTACCTATTGTTCGTCAATGGCCCGGCATCAGTTCTCGCGAAACTTGTCGTCAGCCAGCATGGGGAAAGCGCTGAAGGTTGATAGCGCATCCGGGCGTTGTGGATCTCTGGGGCCGCGATCAATCGTCAGCTAAGAGCCATCTCGCGCTGAGCTTGTCCAATGCGGCTCGCTTCCGGGGCCAACCTCGGTCACTACACCGTCACCGCGCCTCTCGGAGCCGGCGGCATGGACCGTGCTTTGGACACCAAGCTCGATCGCGACGTCGCGATCAAGGTGCTACCGGAAGACTTCGCTGCTGACGCGGAACGTGTTGCCCGCTTCGAGCGCGAGGCGAAGTCTCTCGCAGCCCTCAACCACCCGAGACGGTCGGGTGAAGATCCTGGATTTCGGGCTCGCCAAGGCGATGGAGGCCGAGCCTGTCGAGGCGGGATCAGATCTCACGAAGTCGCCGACCTTGACGGCGCAGTCATCGGCACGTGGCGAGATCATGGGGACTGCCGCCCACATGTCGCCGGAGCAGGCACGGGGTGGCGTTGTCGATCATCGCTCTCATGTGTGGGCCCTGGGCGCGTGCCTCTTCGAGGCTCTGGCGGGGCAGCAGCGGAGCTTTCGATTCCCGCAAGCGTACGAGTGGAAGACGGAAGTCAGTACGTGTGCGTGCGAGATGATGACGCGGATCTAGAGGACCCGTTTGCGCGAATTGACGTCAGGACGACGCTACCTGCCGTGGACGGCTAGCCCCCTTCTTGGCTGCACCGATGAAGCAGTCTTCGAAGCTCGTTTGGGTAGGCTCCAGGACGCTCCAGAATCGCAGTCGGGACCTCGGTTTCTAGAGCTTGTAGTAGTGCCTGCGCTTGGGTCTTGTGCTCCAGTGAAACGCTCGCTTGCTCAACGATTTGCGAGAGAATCTCGTGACCGCGTCCGATCAGAACAAGGGTAGAGTTCGACAGCCCACCAAGCTCCGTTCGAGTTTCCAAAAACTCGAGTCCGTCAATCAACCAGTTCATCGTCATTTACGGGGAACCTCCGGGGCCAAAGTGGTCCCCAGAGTCTCATAGTGGTATCGGCTAGTCGCGTCGCTGGCCAGGTACACGACACCCATGCCGCCAGCGCCGATCCGCTCGAGGATCTCGTGGTGGCCCAGCTTCGTACCGATCATCGCGGCAATAGTACCGAGGGGACAGAGAGTCGAGTGTAGGTACTAGGCGGTTGCGAAAGGTGTTGAGACTCGAGGGAGAATTGGCACAGAAGACCCGGAGTCAGGCGGCCACTCGAACGATCTCGAGGGCGATGAGGGTTGATGGGGCCGTGATCCGAGGTCGCCGATCGGGCTGGCTCTCGGATCTCAACGAGCTACCAAGGGGACGAATCGGTGTCGCGCTGAGATTCACTCTCGGCCTCGCCGCCGAGGCTGTTGGAGATGTGGGAAACGGTCTGCCGTTTCCCGAGCAGCTGCGGGAATCGCGAAGCGATTTCCGAGGGCCCGTGGTCCGACAGATGCGGCATCTTCAACAGTCTTCCGGAGTCACACGATCTTTCCTGAAGATTCCTCGAAAAACCTCGTCGAATCCCTTGACAAGGTTTTGGGAGGCCTATCGGTGCTAGTCGCATCCTGTAGATCAAGGAGGTCTCAGGGTTCGCAGATGAAGTCCTCACAGAGCTTTCGGGGCGTCGGGACTTCGAAGGAGAACTAGCACGAGTTCTGCTGTCAGAAGGCCGCTGAGAGCGCCGCAAAAACCGGGTGTACCCTGAACTCGTAGTCCCAATCCCTTCGGAGTTGACCGATGCTCGAACCCATCACTGCCGCAATCCCTCTTGCCGAACGGCTCCACAAGTGCGAGCAGATAGACCAGCTCGGTGAGGACATCGCCGAGCTCGCTGCCCACATCTCAGCGGCGACTTACGAGCTGCTCGTCATGATTCGCGAGTTCGACGACGCCAAAGGCTGGAACAACGCCCGCTCGTGTGCTCACTGGCTCAACTGGAGGATTGGCCTGAGTCTCGGCGCGGCTCGCGAGAAGGTTCGTACCGCTCGAGCGCTCACGAACCTGCCGCTCATCTCAGACGCCATGCGCACTGGCAGACTCTCCTACTCCAAGGTGAGAGCGATCACTCGCATCGCCACAGCCGAGAACGAGCCCGAGCTCCTGAACCTTGCGGTTGACTGTACGGCCTCCCAGATCGAGAGAATCGTCCGCGCCTATCGACGGGTCGACCGAGTGGCTGAAGCTGAGCAAGCGGATAACCGCTACAAGAGTCGCTCACTCAGCTACTACACCGACGACGACGGCATGCTCGTCGTCAGGGGTCGCCTCGATCCCGAGCAGGGGGAGGCTTTCCGCAAGGCCATCGACCACGCCGAACAGGTCCTCTTTCGTCGGGAAAAGGAGACCTTGCCAGGACAAGTCGCTCCCGATGTCACCGAAGAGACGACCTACACTCAGCGCCAGGCTGATGCCCTCGTGCTCTTGGCCGAGACAGCTCTCGAAGACGGACTCGACTCGCCTTCGAGTCGCCAACGAGCCGAAGTGGTTCTCCATGTCGACAGCGACGTGCTCGCCGACCCGGACGTTGACGGCCAATGCTGTCTCGAATCGGGGCAAAACGTTTCCGCGGAAACGTCTCGGCGACTCAGCTGCGACTGCTCCACCGTCACCATGCTTCACGACCAGAACGGCCCTGTCCTGAGTCCCTCGAATGGAAACATTCTCGACGTCGGACGCAAGACCAGGGTCATTTCACCGGCTTTGAGACGTGCGTTGAACCATCGAGACTCCAGGACCTGTCAGTTTCCAGGTTGCAGCGTGCAGGTTTGCGAAGCCCATCACATCCATCACTGGGCTGCCGGAGGCGAAACCAACCTCGACAACCTCGTTCTCACCTGCAAGTTCCATCATCGGGCGCTTCACGAGGGCGGATATCGCGTGGAACGACGTGGCGGACTGTTGGAGTGGCGCGATCCTGAGGGAAGGCTGATAGAGAACGCGCCCGATCTGCCGGAAGTGCCTGGTGACGTCGTCTCGATTCTTCGAGCACGTCGCCGTTCCGAGGGTGTCCACATCGACTCGAGAACCAGCATGCCCATGTGGGACGGGTCGCCGGTCGACTACGGCGCGGCGGTCGAAGGGCTCAGGACGATCTGACGCGCGACGGACAGGGCTTCGAACCGAACGGAGCGTTGGAACGCGAGCTGGAGGTCGTGAATGCGTGGTATGATTGCGGTGCATTCACAGTATGCATTCAAGGGCTCGAGACGTGAAGACCATGACTCTCAGAAACATTCCCGATGACCTTGCTCGCGAGCTCGAGCTCGAAAAGGCACGTCGCGGCGACTCATTGAACCAGCTGGCGATCGACTTGATGAAAGAAGCGCTGGGCCTCCGAGAGTGCGGCAAGCGGAGCAATGGGTTGGCCAACCTAGCCGGCTCGTGGTCGCAAGAGGAGTTCGAGGAATTCGAGCGAGCGACAGCTCAGTTCGAACAGGTCGACGAAGAGCTCTGGTCGTGAGCCGTCTCGTACTGGACACATCTGCGTACAGTCAGTTCCAGCGTGGCCATTCGGAGGTGGTGGCTCGAATCGACACCGCGCAATGGGTCGGATTCCCATCGATCACGGTCGGCGAGCTCGAGACCGGTTTTCGCTTGGGTCGCCGCTACGACTTGAACCGTGAGGTGCTCGACAGCTTTCTCGGCAACTCCGTTGTCGAGTTGATCGTGATCGACGGTCGGGTGGCACAGATCTATGCCGAGATCGTTGTAGCTCTGCGCAAGTCAGGTCGTCCTCTGCCCACGAACGACATCTGGATCGCGGCGTGCGCGGCAAGCGTAGGCGCAACGGTGCTCACTTTCGATGTGCACTTCAAGCAGATCGATCGCGTGGGTGCGTTGGTACTCGAGTGATGACAGCTGCCGAACTACTGTGGGCCCAGTGGGGTAACGTCATTTGAGACGCGAGGATGGGGACGAGAGGTTCATGCGGTCATTAAGCAGCGAGCGATCGCTCGCGCTGGGACCGTCCTCGGTCGACGCGCACGCCGCCGCAGCAAGCTTCTACAGGAGATCCTGGACCGTATCGGGTTCACTGAGCCTGGCGGGGGCTAGTCCAGTTGCCCTGGCTCAACCCCCCGATCGAATCGCAGACGGCTCCAGACGCAGGGAAACGAACGCGTTCGGGGCGGCTCGCCACGTGGCGATCTCGTCTGCGTATTCGGGCACCTGAAGATCCCAGTATCTCGGTGCGACGCGATCGAGGAGGGGGAGCCAGCTCTCCTCCGTGAAGTCAGCGATCTGGATCTGTCCGTCGAAAGCGACCCAGCCTTCCGGCTCACCGACCCGGTTGGTCACCAGGACAGAGACGTTGGGGTTGTCTTTGAGGTACTGGACCTTCGGGCTGTTCCTGCCGCTGAACATGTGAACGACGTCACCGTCCCAGTCGAACCAGACCGGGACTCCCGTGGGAGAGGGCCGGGGCCCGTGGTAGAGCAGCATCGCGAGACGTGGCTCGCTCAGGAACGAGTCGATGTCTCGCTGGGAGGGAAAGCGCTTGCTCATGAATCACCTCGGTTAGTGACTGCGCTCGTAGGCGTGTTCGTGGGAAGGCCACAGGTGTGCCGTCACAGTGTGATCCCCATTCGGTACTCGGTCGGAACTCCGAACTCGGCGGGTTTTGGCGCCCGCGACTCGACCAGGAGCTCCAGGCCCTGAGAGCGATAGAAGTGGACGGCGGGGTTGTCGGAGAGGACGTCCAGCTGGAGTTTGCCGCAGCCAACCTGTCGGGCCCGGCTTTTTGCGTTGTCCATCAGGGCCACGCCGACCTTCTTGCCCTGGTGTTCAGGTTTTACGGCGAGCGCGTGAATCAAGTAGACCTGGGGATACAAGACGGGATTGAGCCAGCTCGCGAGCTCGGAACGCTCGAGGACTGCGTGGAGCTCTTCTTCGTTGGTCAGTCCTTCTTCGATCAGGCCGCCCCAAAGCGGCGTCAGGGCTTCGATCCGCTCCCTGAACTCAGGGCCGTGAAAGCCGATCTCGACTCCCAGGAGGTCGTCGCCCTCGAGGGCCAGGGTCGCGCGGTCGGAGCCGAAGAGAGTTCCAGGCGTGAGCCACGATCGACGGACCATTTCGTCAAAGAGGTCTCGGCGACCGAGGTGGTAGTCGTAGGAGATGGGGCCGGTCGAGTAGGCGAGCTCTGGGATTTCGTTCTCGTACTGCTTGGCGAGTGTCGCATCGGCTCGTATCAGTTTCATCGGAGGCTCCTTGGCTATCCAAGCGGCTATGCGTGTATGAGACGCATTAGGTCAGTGACCGATTTTTGCGATGAGAGTAGAATCTGTCAATGACCAAAAATTCGCTAGAGAGCCCGACGCTTCCTGGCCTCACGAAGAAGGGCGCCGCCACGAGGGCGAAGATTCTCGACGTGGCTCGAGAACTCCTCATCGCCAGGGGTCATCACGGACTGGTGATGCGCGAAGTGGCCAGCCAGTGCGGCGTGAAGCTGGGCACCGTTCAGTACTACTTCGCGAGTCATGAGGACCTCGTCATTCGGATCATCGAGGCAGAAGGTGCGCGAGACGTCGAGACCGTGCGGCAGTCGATGGAAGAGCGGGATCTGCCCGATCGCGAGAGGGTGCGTGAGCTCGTCGAGGAGCTCATCACTCGTTGGAGTCGAGAGAGCGCGATGATCTACTCGACGCTGCTCCTCTTGGCCCTCCAGGGTGGAGCCTTCCGAGCCCTCTATGAGCGAATCTACGAGAGCTTCTACGAAGCGCTGATCTCGGCGATGAAGCAGGTGCGCCCTGGTCTCGACGAGACCGAATACGACCTGAGGGCGCGCATCATGACGTCGTTGATCGACGGTGCTGCCATCCAGGCGAACGTCAGCCGAAGCGCCGGGTTCATGGATCGAATCGTGGAGGAGGCTTGTTCCATCGCGTTGTCCGAGGAGTCAGCGACCGCGGCGGATTCCTGAGGTCTCTTCTTCGCGACTGAAGGCTGCCAACGAGTACACGGTGAGTTCACGCTAGGCTTCCAGCATGCCACTCGCAGTCGGGACCTCCCTTGGTCACTACACGATCACCGCGCCGCTGGGTGCCGGTGGAATGGGTGAGGTCTATCGAGCTCACGACACGAAGCTCGACCGCGACGTGGCGATCAAGGTCTTGCCGGAGACGGTCGCTGCCGACAAGGAGCGACTCGCTCGCTTCGAGCGGGAAGCGAAGTCCCTCGCCGCCCTCAACCACCCGAACATCGCCACCATCCACGGCTTCGAGAACGAAGGTGACACCCACCTTCTGGTGATGGAGCTGGCCTCGGGTGAGGACCTGGGGGAGCGCTTGAGTCGCGGTCCGATCCCGGTAGACGAGGCGATTCCGCTCTTTGTCCAGATTGCCGAAGGACTGGAGGCTGCGCACGAGAAGGGGATCGTCCACCGGGACCTCAAGCCCGCCAACGTCATGTTGGGGTATGACGGTCGGGTGAAGATTCTCGACTTCGGCCTGCCCCGGCGCCGTCAGAGTCGACGGCTGCGAAACGCCTCCTCGCGAGTCGGAGAGTTCCCGTGCCATCGCCTTGGCCAGGCCGAAGTCGAGAATCTTCACCCGACCGTCATACCCCAACATGACGTTGGCGGGCTTGAGGT
>JANQPS010000847.1 GCA_028285365.1 Thermoanaerobaculia bacterium
AGCCGCAGAACCGATGAGAGGAGAAAACTGCCGCGGTCGTCGACCGCCGTCTTCACCAGGTCGGCGTGGTTTGCGACCGCCTCGCGAACGAGCGCTGCCCCCTGCTCCTCGGACATCGACGGCTTGACCGTCAGCTCGCCGTCCCAGGGCGGAATCGTCCGTTCGGCGACGAACCGCGGTGCATGGGCGATGACACCATGACCAATAAAGACACTCGGCGCGTCGTGCATCGTAGCGGCCAGAGCGCGCGCGTCGTACTCGAGGCTTGGCCCGCCGAGCGACAGCACGCTGGTGACCCCGGAGCAGAGCAAGGCCCTGAGGGTGTCGGGAACGTGATCCTTGATCCACCCGACCTCTTCTTCGTAGGAAACAGTGTCGGTGAGATCGAAGAAGGCGGGGCGGGTGTACAGGCGGCCAGACGTCATGAAGTGGATATGGGAATCGATCAGGCCAGGAACGATCCACTTACCGCTTGCGTCGACGATGTCGGCGCCCTCGGGCACCTCGACGTCTAGTCCCACCGCTGCGATTCTCGTACCTGCGACGAGAACCGTGGCGCTCTCGAGTGGCGGGGAACTGGTGCCGTCGAGAAGAGTGGCGCCGACATAGGCAGTGAGTCTTGCCGGCTCGCCGACGCCGTTCTCGCGGTCCTTGGAAGGTGGCGCCGATGGAGTCAGGGTCGGGGCGCTCCCCGCCTTGCAGGCGCGCGTCAGCAGCACGGCTGTCAGGCCGAGCGCAAGAAGCACTCCGACGACGATCAGCGGTCGAGAACGATCGATCGGCATCAACTGTCCTGCCCCGGTTTCGCTAGCGCGGCCAGGTGGCCGACAAAGCGGTCGACGTCGCCAGGCAGTCGATCGCCACGCCAAGCCACATGCTGGTCGGTGCGAGCCAGGACAAACGTGTGATCGAAGAGCTCCGGTGTCCGAGGGACCTCGATTCTCAGAAACGGAATACCCAAAGCCCCGAACGCCCGTGTCAGCTCACCGCAGTCTTGGTCGCCGCCGAAGTCCAGGAGGGTGTAGCCAGGTCCCAGATGGTCGTACAGCGAGGTCCCATCGTCGAGCCAGAAGTGTGGCACCCTGCAGCCCGGGACCGTGCTCGGCGTAGCGCTCCCCATGTCGTATGTTGGCGGCGCCTCGCCGTCGTAGTGGATGATCGGTGAGTCGTCGTAGTAGTAGCCGAAGTTGAGACCCTCACAACTGAACTGGGGCCAGTTGATCGCGTAGAGCTGGGGCCCGAGTCGGCTGCGCGCCATCTTTCCCAGGAAGCTCCTGCTTTCGAGCACCTTCGGGACCTTTCGCCGTTGGGACTTGCTCATGTACTCGAGAGCCTTGCCCATGGCGAGTCGGCTGACCTGCTCGGTGATCGGGTGGCGTTCCTTCTCGTGCGCCTCGAGAAGCCGCTCGTTGGCCTGGGCGTTGAGCACGGCGGCCATCATCCAGGAGAGATTTGTCGCGTCGGCGATGCCCGCGTTCATGCCGTAGCCGGCGAAAGGAATCCAGATGTGGGCGGCATCTCCGCAGATGAAGACGTTACCGTCACGGAAACGGGAGGCGATCATGCGCCTCGCCGTCCAGTCCTGGTGGCCAACGACCTCCCAGGTGAAGTCGTCGTCGACGCCGAGCACCTGACGCATCGACTGGTCGCGATCGACCGACTCGAAGTCGCGTTCCACCGAGAGGGTGCGGTGCACGAGCCAGAGCTCGTCGCCGTCGATCGCGACGACGGTGCCCGCCTGCCGAGGATTGATCACCCAACTCATCCACGCCGGCTCACCCCTAAAGAGCTCTTTGACCGCCGGGCAGCGGATGAGCGAAGAACGACTCTTTGAGATCTCCGCGTCGCCGAGCAGACGGACCCCCATCTGTTTGCGCACCCGGCTCGAGGCACCGTCGCAGCCGACCAGATAGCGGGCACGAATCTCGAGCGGCTCGCCATCGTTCGTCTCACAGTGGACTGTCACACCCCCGACGGAATCGTCGTAGCGCACAAAGGTGGTCTCCGGGAGCAGCGTGACGCCCTCGAATCGGTGCGCGTGCCTGTAGAGGATCGGATTCAGGTAGAGCTGACTGATGCGCACGACCGGCTCGGGCGTGAGCCAGTCGGAGTCGATGAAGCCAGGAGCCGAACGACCGTCGATACCAAAACGCTCGTTGCGGCTCGGCAACCGGATCCGCGTGATCTCCTCACCGGAGATCGCCGTACAGAAGATAACGTCGGTGCTGAAGTCGTCGCCGAGCCCAGAGGCACGCACCTCCTCAGCAACACCCAGTCGACGAAAGATCTCCATCGTTCGAGCTGCGACAGTGTTGCACTTGGCGTCCGCCGGCTCATGCTCCGCACGGCTCTCGACCACCGCGACGTCAACACCGCGCTGGGCGAGGTCCATCGCGAGGGTCAATCCGACTGGACCCGCACCGATGATCGCAACCTGAGTCTCCATGGGCCGAACCCCCGGTGTCGACTAGCGCCCGTTTTTCGGCGCGGCGTTCTTGACCTGCTCGAAGAGCCACGGGCAGTCGACGATCGCCGGCGACTGAACTCCACGCGCCGCCAGATCGAGACGCTGCGCGCGCTGCATCGCCAGCATCTCCTCCGGCAGATCCAGAATGTCGTGACCCCAAAGGCTCGCACCGTCGTGAATCTCGACGGGTTGCCAGGTCTCGGGATCGATCACCCTGCCTCCCCAGCCGTTCTCGACGAAGAAGCCGGAGGGCGTGCGTGCGTAGAAGGAGGTCATGAAGTCGTTCGTGTGACGACCGAGGGTAAATCCGACCTGGTCGTCGTGGACCGCCAGGTCGTAACCTTGACCGACGTCGTCGAGCGCCTGAAACTCGACCATGAAGTGATGAAAGCCCCGTCCGCCCGACGAAGCCAGCGCCAAGCTGTGGTGCCGGCCGTTGACGTGTAGAAAGTGGACCGGCACGGGCATGTTGCCGAAGTCGGTGAGCTGAAAGCCGAGGAGGTCGCGGTAGAAGGCCAGCTGCTTCTCGACGTCCGTCACCTGCAGAACGGCATGCCCCATGCCGAGAGCCCCCGTCTTGAAGCCGGTGATGGTGCGACCGGGAGTGAACGGGTCGGTCGCGCGCATCGGTTTCCAGACCAGCTCGACCCGGTTGCCGTCCGGGTCGTGGCAGACGAGCAGGCGCTCGACGAAGCGGCGGTCGGCGAGCTCAGAGCTGCCCCATGTGACCTCGACACCCGCGCCGTCGAGCGCCTGCTCGTCTGCCACG
>JANQPS010000855.1 GCA_028285365.1 Thermoanaerobaculia bacterium
AGATTCGCATCGACGACCGCCGCCATCTTGGTTCGATCCAGTCCACCCACGAAGTCAGCCATTCGGGCCGCCGCGTCTCCCGGATTCGCGAGCGCCTCCGAGTAGGCGATCTCGAGCGCCGCAAAGTTCTTGCGATGCTTGAGCATGTAGTTGACGCGCCAGAGGTGGTTCTCCCACAGGTCTCGCATGTCCTCGTCCTGCGTCGCGTCCTCCTCGCCGCGACGATCCAGCATCTTCTGCTGGGATGCCAGCACTTCGTCGAGATCGCGGCGCATGAAGATGACCTTGTAGTAGTTGGTCTCGGGCAGGTCCTTGAGCAGAAAGGAGATCACCTTGATGCCTTTCCCGCGAGCACCGCGAATCCAGGACCGATCGTCCATGTCAGCGAGGTCTTTGACCCGTTCGTCCTCGTAGTAGCCCTTGGGGTTGTCTTCGTCGGCTTCCCGCTCGCCGTCCGTCACGAGCTCCAGACCACCCGCCTCCAGCATCTTCATCGCCATCGAGGTTCCCGATCTTGGAAGACCGGACACCACGACGACCGGATCCCCCCAGCGAACCTTGCGCACCAAGTTGGAAACCGCGCCCATCAACAACTCCTCGTGGGAGGCTCGCGCAACCATTGAACAGGCAACGTTCAGAACCCGCGCTGCGTCCCTCGTCATCACGCCAGCAGCCTTTCGACTCGCTAGACCGCCGGACGCGCGCAACGATAACTGAGAATCCCCGTCGAATCGGCTCGGCCGAACTGGATGCGCTCCCCGCTGGCGTCTCCTGCTAAGATTCTCACGCAACTGGGACGCGCTCGAGCCGGCCGTTGACACGTTCGGCAGACCGATCAGCTGGTGGCTCTCGAGCACCCTTCGGGGCCGCTGAACGCTGCGGTTGGCAGAGAGCTCATGCCCGTACGAGAGCACCCCTCGAGCCGCTCGGGGGCCAGTTGATCGTCGTCGCGTGCCACCGCGCGTCGACAGTCGAAGCCGCTGAATCGAGACGGCCTCGGCGCTACCGTCCTCAACAGCATTCCACGCCAGGCCAACCGACCCGGAGCTTTTGTCTTGACTGACCATCACTCCGCCGAGCTGCCATCCGAGAACCGCATCCAAGGCGCCGCTGGGCCCGGCAAGCCGAAGGCGACTCCCGGCACACAGCGACGCCGCGTCGCTCTCTGGCTCACCGTCCTGCTCGCCGTCGGCCTGAGCTCGCCGGCGATCGCCTACATCGGACCGGGGGCGGGCTTTGCGCTTGCCGGCTCGTTCCTCGTTTTCGTGACGACGATCCTCGTGGCCGTCGGCGTTCTGCTCATCTGGCCCTTCCGAACCGCATGGCGGATGATTCGCAAGAAGCGTCCTCCCAAGGGTCACATCAAGCGATTGATCGTCGTTGGCCTCGATGGCCAGGACCCCAAGCTCACCGACCGATTCCTCGAAGCCGGCAAGCTCCCCAACCTCCAGAAGCTGAAGGAGTCCGGCTGCTACAGCAGGATCGGAACCACCTACCCCGCACTCTCGCCGGTGGCCTGGTCGTCCTTCAGTACCGGAACGAACCCCGGGAAGCACAACATCTTCGACTTTCTCGATCGCGATCTACGCAGCTATCTGCCGAAGCTCTCGTCGACGGCGATCGGACGCGTCGAACGCTTCTTCAAGCTCGGCAAGTATCGGATCCCGCTGCACAAGCCGGAGCTGCGTCTGCTCAGGCGCTCGAAACCCTTTTGGACCATCCTGGGCGAGCACAGTATCTGGAGCACGGTCCTGAGGGTCCCAATCACGTTCCCACCCGACAAGTTCTACGGCGCTCAGCTCGCTGCCATGTGTGTCCCCGACCTTCTCGGCACTCAGGGCACCTTCCTCTTGTTCACCACTCGCAAGTCCTCCGAGACCTTCAAGGAGGGTGGCCAGCGAGTCGAGCTCGAGCAGCCGCCGTCGAGCCGTGAGTTCTCCGGACAGATCGAAGGGCCCGAGAACACGTTTCTCGCGAGTGGTGAGCCGCTCGCCGCACCGCTGACCGTCGAGGTTCACGAGGGACGCAAACGGGCTTCCGTCGACCTCGGGACCGGCGAGGCCCAGGAGCTCGAGGTCGGTGAGCTCTCGGATTGGCTCGAGATCGAGTTCCCGGCTGCTCCCGGTGTCAAGGTCAGAGGCCAGTGCCGCGTCCAGATCATCGAGATGGACGAGCACTTCTCGCTCTACCTGTCGCCCATCAACATCAGCCCCGAGAAACCGGCCATGCCGATCTCGCACCCGGGCTACTACGCCACGTACCTCAGCAAGAAGGTCGGCCCCTACGCCACACTCGGCCTTGCCGAAGACACCTGGGCGCTCAACGAGAAGATCACCACCGACGAGACCTTTCTGGAACAAACCTACGACATCGACAAAGAGCGCGAGGAGATGTTCTTCTCATCTCTGGACACGCTGCGAACGGGCTCTCTGGTGTGTGTCTTCGACGGCACCGACCGCATCCAGCACATGTTCTGGCGCTACCTGGAAGACGGGCACCCAGCCGCAGCGCACGCTGGCGAAGATCGGCGCGAGAACGCGATCGAAGAGCTCTACGCGCACAACGACGCCCTCGTCGGGCGGATCATGGAAAAGGTCCGGGACGACGATCTCCTCATCGTGCTCTCCGACCACGGTTTCGCCTCGTTCCGCCGCGGCGTCAATCTGAACCGTTGGCTGCTGGACAACGGCTACCTGGTGCTCGAAGAGGGAGCCGACGGAAGCGCCGAGTGGCTGCAGGGTATCGACTGGTCGAAAACCAGGGCTTACGTCCTCGGCCTCAGTGGCCTGTTCATCAATCTCGCCGGGCGCGAAGAGAAGGGCATCGTCAAGCCCGGCGAAGAGGCTGCTGCCCTCAAGGCCGAGATCATGGCCGGCCTCGCTGGCCTGGTCGACGAAGAGAGCGGCGAGGTCGCCATCAACGAAGCGTTCGACACCGCGGAGATCTACGAAGGACCGTACGTTCGCAACGCCCCCGACCTCGTCATCGGCTTCAACGACGGCTACCGAACCTCCTGGGACTGCGCCACCGGTGTCGTCACAGCCCCACTCTTCGAAGACAACGTCAAAGCGTGGAGCGGTGATCACTGCATCGATCCGCGTCTCGTTCCCGGAGTCTTCTTTTGCAACCGACCGATCGACGTGGACGATCCGTCCTTGCTGGACATCGCCCCCAGCGCACTCAAGCTGTTCGGTATCGAGCCACCGCCACACATGGAAGGCCAACAACTCTGGAAGCCGGAGACTCTCGCCGGTTTCGCCACCTGAGACGCCCATGACTCCAACTGCAACGCCAAACCGTCTCGCTCCAGCGCTGTCGATCCTCGCCTTCCTCCTCGCACTGAGCTGCGGGTCTGGCTCCGGTTCGCCCGACGGGAGACAGGTCATCGTCCTCGGCTTCGACGGCATGGACCCCGACCTCACGCAGGAGCTGCTCGACGCCGGCCGCCTGCCGAACATCGCTCGCCTCATCGAAAGCGGGCAGTTCGACGAGCTCGAGACGGCGATACCACCCCAGAGCCCGGTGGCCTGGTCCAACTTCATCACCGGCATGGACGCGGGCGGCCACGGGACTTTCGACTTCATTCACCGAGACCCTGACACCCTGCTCCCGTCGCCCTCGGGAACCGGGCAGGCCGACGCGTCAGATCCGATCAAGATCGGCAAGTACAAGATCGACCGGGGTGGCGGCTACGTCTCACTCCGCCAGGGAATCCCGTTCTGGGCAGTGCTCGAAGAGAACGGCGTAGAGAGCACGATCCTCAGAATGCCGGCGAACTTTCCGCCCTCCGGGCTGGCGACGCGCGAGCTCACCGGCATGGGCACCCAGGACCTGCTGGGCACCGACGGCACGTTCTCGTTCTACACCTCGGAACTGTTCGCCTTCGCAGGCCAGGACATCACCGGCGGTAACATCTATGAGCTCGATATCTACGACAACGTCGTCAGGGCCCAACTCCACGGACCGGACAATCCGTTCCTCCAGGAGTCGGAGCCGCTGACCCAGGACTTCACGGTCTACCTCGACTACGAGCACGAAACCGCCAAGGTGGAGCTGGGCGACCAGTCGATCGTGATCGGTGTCGGAGAGTGGAGCGACTGGCTCCAGGTGGAGTTCTCCATGATTCCGAGTCAGAAGGTCTACGGCCAGTGCCGCATGTATCTGCGCGGTCTCGAGCCAGAGTTCGAGCTCTACGTGAGCCCCATCGACATCGATCCCTACAGTCCCAGCAGCCCGATCTCGACTCCGGACTCGTACGCAGCCGAGCTCGCGGACGCGACCGGTCGGTTCTACACAGAAGGCATGCCCGAGGACACGAAGGCCTACACCGACGAGGTGTTCTCTGCCTACGAGTTCCTGGAACAAGCGCATATCGCCGGCGACGAGATCTACGAGCAGTACTCCTGGGTTCTCGATCAGTATCTCGAACGCGACGGGGGTTTTCTCTTCTACTACGTCGGCAACGTCGATCAGATCGGCCACATGATCTACCGCGGGCGCGATCCGGAGCATCCGCTCTACGACCCCGAGGTCGACGCTCAGTACGAAGACCTGATCCCGACTCAGTACGAGAAACTCGACGCGCTCGTAGGTCACACGCTCGACCACATGGACCCTGACACCCTGGTCATCGTGATGTCCGACCACGGGTTCACGTCGTGGCGACGAGCTCTTCACCTCAATGCCTGGCTGGCCCAAGAGGGCTACCTGACCGTCAAGGATCCCAACGCGACGAGCGATCCCGGGTACTTACTCAACGTCGACTGGTCCAGGACCCGGGCCTACGGCGTGGGCTTCTCCGGTCTCTACATCAACGTCCAGGGACGCGAGCGCGACGGCATCGTGCCGTGGTCTGAACGGGACGCGCTGCTCAGGGAGATCGGCGACAAGCTCCTCGCCACCATCGATCCGTCGACCGGCTCGCCAGCCGTGACCCAGTTCCATCCGCGCGACGACTACGAGCATCGCGGCGCTCTCGAAATCGGACCTGATGCGATCGTGGGCTACGCCAAGGGAACGCAGGTCGCCAACGACTCGGTGCTCGGAGAGGTCATGGGCGAAGTGTTCTCCGACAACGACAGTCGCTTCGAAGGCCATCACATCATGGACCACCGCAGCGTACCCGGTGTGCTGCTGACCAATCGGCCACTCGCGCAGCCCGCAACTCGACTGCAGGACCTGGCCGCATCCATCCTCTTCGAGTTCGGCATCTCGGGCGGCTTCCCCCGAACCGAGTCCTGAGCCCGTATGCCCCGTCCCAGGACATCCAAGGAGACGACGACCAATGTTCTCAAGCAACAAGATCAAGCTCGACCCGGACCTTCTCGCCAAGGTCAAGCGCTACGCGGAAATTGCGGGATACTCGTCTCCTGAAGAGTTCATCACCCACGCACTCGAGAAAGAGCTGGCGAAGCTCGAAGACGCCGACTCCGAAGAAGAGATCAAACAGCGCCTGAGAGGGCTCGGTTACATCTCCTGAGTCTCGTCGGCGAGGCGGCGACGCCACAGTCCCCGATCGCAACTCACCCGGAGCTCTCCTGAGCAGACCTCGACCTCTGATCCCTTCTCCATCTCCGATGATCTCGCGTTGCGCTGAGGCCCGGTCCTCGTGACCAGTCAGCGAAACGCTTGCCCTCGATCCAGCTCCCCCCAAGAACCCACTGATCTGCGCGTGCCTTCGGCCGGAATCCCCAACGACCACCGGTCTCGGCGTTTCCCCTAGCGCATCCGAGCTTCCCTTATGAATGCCTTGAATTCTCTCCTTCGGGGTTTCTTCGACCTGCTCTTGAGCCCCTTTCAGACCCTGTCCATCTGGTGGACGCTCATCCCGATCTCGCTCGTCGTGGGTATCGCAGCTCTGATCGTCTGGAAGCGCTTTTCCAATCAGTCGGCAATCGAAGCGGCCAAGAACGACATCGCGGCATCGTTCTTCGAAATACGCCTGTTCAACGATGACCTCAGGGCGCTGCTGCGAGCTCAAGGCCAGCTGCTCATGACCAACGGCCGCTACCTGGCACACAACCTGGTGCCGATGCTCGTCATGACGCCGCCGGCCCTGCTGTTGTTCGCCCAACTCCAGTTCCACTATGCCTACAAAGGGCTCGATCCTGGCCAGTCGACGACCCTGATCGTCAGTCTCGACGCGAGCGAGGCTCGAGGAGAGCAGCCTCCCGACTTCTCCCTCGAAGCGCCAGACGGCATCATGGTGGAGTCCGGCCCGGTGTGGATCCCTTCGAAGCCGGAGCTCGCGTGGCGGATCTCTCCTGAAGCTGCCGGTCGCTACGAGCTCGAAGTCACGGTCGACGGCTCGAGCGCCAGCAAGAGTCTCGTTTCGTCGCAAGACATCGTGAGGCGCTCGCCAATCCGATTCGCGGGTGGATTGATCAATCAGATCTTCTTCCCCGCGGAATCGACCCTCGGTGCCGGGCCCATCAAATCGATCGAGGTCGTCTACCCGGACAGACTGGTCGACCTGGGCATCATGGAGCTGCACTGGATCATCGTCCTGCTCGTGCTGTCGTTCGCCTTCGCGCTCCTGCTCCGCAAACGCTTTGGCGTCACATTCTGACCCCTCATCGGCAGCCTCCTGAGTCGCAGCGGCGCTCAGACCTCGACCACTCGTGACGCCGACAGCAGGACCAGTCGAGCGCGAATGGCGCTCGGCAAGAGTCCAGTCAGCGCGGCCAGTGCGTTGCGGTAGCTCTCGACCTGAGGTGTATGCCGCTCGATCTGCGCAGCAAGACCGTTCTCGGTGAGTCGATCGGTCTTGAAGTCGTAGAGATCCGCTGCCACCGGCGAGCCTTTGCGCGAGTAGATCACTGCGCGATCGAAGCTACCGCTCAGGACACCATCGGCGAGCGCTACCGCGAACCTGCGCTCGCGCCAGAGCCTGTAGGACTCGCCGCGACCGACGCCCGGC
>JANQPS010000878.1 GCA_028285365.1 Thermoanaerobaculia bacterium
CGACGAGCTCTCCGTCCTCCGGTCCGAGGTCGATCGTGAGACCCGAGACATTGGCGTCCTCCGCAGTCTGTGCTTCTCCAACGGAGGCTTCGGCCTGACTCGCCTGACCCTGCTCGGCCTCCTCGCGGGCTGCGGCAGCTTCCACCGCAGCGGCAATGTCGTCCGCGGCCGACTCCGCCATCGCGTCAGCGGCACTCTGCGCCGTCTCGATACCCGTTGAGACACACGCAGCACAGGTGCTCACGGCAAGCACCATGATCAACGCAGCGCCAGCCGCAAAGATGCAGCCGAAGAGCAGAATGGTCTTTCGGATCACAGCCATGGAACGGGATCCTCAGCAGACCTCGGCTGACTGGAGTTCTGCCTCCGACAGCGCCGAGGAGAGTTTGAGCGTCTTCGAACGGCTTCGAGTCTAGTGTCCACTACCAGAAATTCGTCACCATTTCTTCGTTCTCTTTTGCCCGCTGGCTTGTTGAGGCGCAAGACCTCTCACGAGGTCTTGTCCTCGTCATCGTTCGGCCCCTTGGCCGAGCATCAGGAAAGCTCCTCCTCGATATATAGCCCGATATGTCTCCGTCGGAGCGCCTCGCCAGCGAACAAAATATTTGACGAATCAATGGCAACCAACTTCTGGTACAGGACACTAGCGCGCGAGCATCTCCAGAGTGAGAGGCTCGGCGTCCTGGTCGCGTCTGCTACTTTGAGTGCATAGCAATCGACAGCTTTGCCGAGAGAGGAGGTCCTGCTTTGACGATCCTGTTCTCGAAACGCACACGGCTCGGGCATCCGGCCCGCGAGCGACGGCTCTGCCGAGCCTCGATGAGGCTCACTGCTTGGCTCTTGTCGACAGTTGCTGCTCTTGCCCAGGGTGATCTGGTCGAAACCGACTTCGATGGTTGGACGATCACGCAGACGATCGTCCCTGCCAACGAACAAGGTGCGTCTGTTGCCGGAGCGAGCGAGCCTGAAGCTTCGGGAGGTCGCCACTTCGTGGCCCGACACACCCACAGTCTCGTTGGTGGCGGCTCACCACTGCAGATCGGCTCGGCAGTCTTGGGCCCAGATGACTACGACCCCGCGATGCTCGGACTCACCGGCATCGCCACCTTCGAGGTCACACTGGGCCTGGACGTCGATTCGGGCTTCAACCCCACCCCCGTCCTCACTCCCAAGGTCGACTGGCGACCAGTGCTCGAGCAGAGCGGCGTGCTCTACCGACCATCCTTTCGCCTACCGGACGCAGTGCTGATCGGCCAGGAACGGACTCTGAGCTACGACGTCGCACCAGAGGACTGGAGCTTCCCGCCAGGACTCGATCTGGGTCCAGGGGCGGCGCGCGTGCGCGTCGGAGTCGAGATCAGCACGCAGGCGAGCGTCCTGGCGAACGCGCCGAGCATCGAGGCGAGAGTCAGCATCGATGACTTCCGAGTGAGCGCCGGCGGGGGCGTCAGCTTTGGCTTTACGACTACTGACCTGTCGATCCCTGGTGAAACCATCCACTACACAGTCGAAGTCGTGAACTCGGGCGACACGGAGGCTTCAGGGCTATACCTACTGGAGACCGTACCCTCGCGCACGACTTTCGTTGCTGCCGAGTCAGATCCCCGCTGGCTCTGCGACCCAGGTCCAGACGCTGGAAGCGAGTGCCGTTTGGATCTCGGTGAGCTCTCGCCTGAGAGTCTCATACGTCTCAGCTTCACAGTGCTCATAGACGACAGCGCACCCGAGACCTTCGAGGTTTGGAACCAGCTGAGCCTGGAGTCTGAAGTCACCCCCGGCTCCGCTGCCAACCAGGTCTTGCCAAGCACGACTCGGACAACGCAGAGCCGGGTGTACGCCGAATCGTGCGGCGGACTAAACCGAGCAAGGCTTGCCGTCGACCTCTCCGTTCCCGACTTGATCGGTTGCTCGATGGGTGAACAAGTCCCGGCATTCGGCGGTGTCTGCTGCATCGTCTTCAACTTCGATGAGGACGAGCTCTGCGAGGGGACTCACTGCGTCGTTCGATGCCCGGTGACAGCGCCATGATCTCTTCCTGGTCAAGGAAAACTGGCCTGGTCCTCGTTGCAGTCCTTTCGTCGAACGTGGCACTTGCTCAACAGAATCCGTCCATAGGCACGCAATCCATCGAGCCACAGGATTATGCCGTTCTCTACCCTCTGAGGGATCTCGTCTTCAGCGCTTCTCCTGGTGGACGACGAGCCATCGACCTCTTCTACCGTCACTGGAGCGACATCCTCGACGTGTCTCTGACAAAACCGGCCGTAGCAATGCATGGCGTAGCCTGGATCAAGTCATGGAACGAGCCGCTCAATGCCCTCGTAGAGGAGACTGACGCCACCCTCTCCGAGTCTCAGGTAACCGCTCTCCTCGACTACGTCGAAGCCATGAAAGCCGCTGGCTCCGACGAGCTTCGCACAGCCCTCGACCGCGAACAGCAGCGCATGGGTGTCGCCGACTGGGCCGGCCTCAGTCTCGACCAGTTCATGCAGCGCGTCGAACGTCTGTCGTGTGCGGACAGCGACACCGCCTTGTGCCTGAACGGAGGGCGTTTTCGCATCGAGGCCGAGTGGCGCACTCTCCAGGGTCGCACCGGACGTGCCCGGGCCGTGCCGCTCACCGCCGACACCGGCGCC
>JANQPS010000880.1 GCA_028285365.1 Thermoanaerobaculia bacterium
GGCGCCGGTGGCATGGGGGTGGTGTGGCGGGCTCGCCAGACGGAGCCGGTGGAGCGCCACGTCGCTCTCAAGATCATCGCGTGGGGTTGGGACTCGCGCAGCGTGTTGGCGCGGTTCGTGGCCGAGCGCGAGGCGCTCGCGCGCATGCAGCCTCCCATCATCGCCACGGTCTTCGACGCCGGCACGACCGACGATGGTCGACCCTGGTTTGCAATGGAGCTCATCGACGGAGTCGCCATCACCGACTTCTGCGACGAGCAGAGACTGTCGACCCGCGCACGGCTCGAGCTGTTCGTCGAGGCGTGTCGAGCGGTCCAGTACGCGCACCGGCGCGGCATCATCCATCGCGACCTCAAGCCATCGAACGTCATGGTCACCAGCATCGAGGGTAAGCCCCAGGTCAAGATCATCGACTTCGGGGTCGCCAAAGCCATCGAGCAGCCGTTGGCTCAGGCACGGGCGTTTACGGTTGCGGGCGGCATCGTCGGCACTCCGGAGTACATGAGTCCCGAGCAGGCGGGGTTGGGCAAAGGCCAAGCCGTCGACACCCGCACGGACGTCTACTCGCTCGGAGTGCTCCTGCACGAGCTGCTGGTGGGTGAGCTGCCGATCTCAGCCGAGGAGCTTCGTGGTTCGGCGCTCAGCGAAATCGGGCGCGTGAACGGCAGCTTCGAGACTCCCCGACCCAGTTCGCGTCTCGAGGCGAGCTCGACTGGATCGCGCTCAAAGCACTGGCCAAAGATCCCGACGACCGCTACGAATCGCCCGCCGATCTCGCCGACGACATCGATCGATTTCGAGACGGCGACCCGGTGGTGGCCGGCCCTCCGAGCACGCTCTATCGCCTGAGGATCATGGCTCGCAAACACCGCGCTGCGGTGGCGGGTGTCAGCCTCGTGGTCATCGCTCTCCTGGTCGGTTCGGCTTTGGCGGTTCTCGGTCTCTTGAGGGCTCGGCAAGCTGCCGAAGAGTCGCGGATCGCGGAGCAGGAGAGCGCCCAGGCTGCCCGAGTCAGCGATGAGGTCACGGATTTCCTGACCGACATCCTGGCTGGCGCGGATCCTTTTGGCGAGAGCTCCGACCTGACGGCTCGAGAACTCCTCGAGCGGGGTCTCGAGCGAGTCGACGATCTGAAGGGTGAGCCGCTCGTCCACTCGAAGGTCCTTCAGACCATGGGATCGGTGTTGACTGGCCTCGGAGACTTCGAGCGTGCTCGCCAGTTCCTGCAAGAGGCGGTCGACGTCGTCGAAGCGCAAGACGATCCTGACGAGCTCCAACTGGCCAACGTGTACGAGCGGCTCGGCATGTTGCAGACCCGGGTCCATGACTTCGACGGCGCGCTGAGCGCCCATCGCAAGGCTCTCAGCCTGCGCGAGAGTGCCAGCGCCGACCCCAGCGTCGATCCCGCCATTTCCAGGTCGCTCAACAATCTCGCGCTCGTCGTGAACCGTGTCGAAGGTTTCGCCGAGGCGAAACCCTTGTTCGAGAGGGCGCTCGAGATCACGTCGATCACCGAACAGGACAAGCCGATGAGCTCCGCCAGTATCCGTGCGAATCTGGCGGTCGGCGCTTCGACGACGGGTGACCACACGACGGCGGTGAGCGAGTACGAACAGGTGCTCCCGAT
>JANQPS010000915.1 GCA_028285365.1 Thermoanaerobaculia bacterium
CGATACTGAGCACGCACCGGTTCATCCAACAGCCCGAGATCGGCCGGCGGCTCGGGAGCGTTCCACTGAGAGCCGAGCTCTCCGACACTCGCAACACCCGGCCAGGTCACGACAACCCATAGGACGACGCACCACAACACGACCAGCCGGCGCGGGCGCAAGGAGCGTTTCACGGCGCGTCACTCCGCGGATTGCTCGCACCCGTTCCCCGAACGAGTTGGTGGTAGCGGCCGGGCTCGATTCTCCAGTCTTCTGCCTGTCCGTCAGGCCACACGACCGTGACCGGTACCGGGTCTCCAGCCGAAACGCTGACCAGCACTCTGGGATCCGACGCGGAAGCGTAGCTACCGTCGGTACGCACCGTCCTCCACGTCTGCCGTGACGTCACTACCCCGGGCAGACCGATCCGCGCTCCCAGAACGGGGCGGTTCCTGGAGTCGGTTGCGAGCACACCCACGAAGCGCCGACCCGGATTGCGCCGGTTGAGCAGAAGACGAGCCGAACCCCCGTTGTCGCTGATCACGACGTCGACGTCACCATCGTTGTCGACGTCCCCGGCCGCCGCTCCTCGACTCGCACCCAGGCGCTCGAGGGCAGGTTCTCTCGCGAGCTCGAAACGTCCGTCACCGCGATTCATGAACAGCAGGTCCGGCTGCTCGAGCGGATTGTCGCTTCCGGCCGCAACTTGCTTCTCGAGCACCTTGACCGATCCGTTGACCACGAGAAGGTCGAGCCACCCGTCGAGGTCGACGTCGAGCGCGACGACTCCGAACCCGGTGAGGTCACGGCCCCCGGTCGCGAGCCCACTGGCAGCAGTCGTATCCAGGAAAAAACCACCCGCGTCGTTGCGATAGTGGGTGTTGGTCTGGCCCATCAGATGGGTGAGAAAGAGGTCTTCGTCGCCGTCGTTGTCGAAGTCGGCTGCGACGACTCCCATTCCAGCCTCGGCTTCTCCATCACCGCTCAGAGCAACTCCGGCGAGAAGAGCACCCTCGTCGAACCGCTCGCCTCGTCGGTTGATCCACAGGTGGTTCGCCATCTGATCGTTCGCCACGTACAGATCGGGCCAACCGTCGTGATCGATGTCCGTGACCACGACTCCCAGCCCACTGCCGGGCCTGCGCAGGAAACCCATGTCCAGAGAAACGTCTTCGAAGGTGCCATCACCGCGATTGCGATAGAGCCGATCGACTTCGGGGCGGTAACTCTGTGGGCCGCAGTAGTCGGGTCGCGAATTGGGAGCGTAGCAACGTCGGTGAGAAGCCAACGAATAGTCGACATAGTCGACGACAAACAGATCGAGGTCGCCGTCGCGATCGAGGTCGACAAACGACGCTGCAACCGACCACCGCCCTTCGCTCGCTAGACCCGATGATTCGCTCACGTCCTCGAATCGTCCGCCGCCACGGTTGCGCCACAGCTGATTGACGCCGAAGTTGGCCAGGAACAGATCGGTGAGGCCGTCGCCGTCGACGTCGCCCGTGGCCACTCCCATCCCGTACGTCGTGGCCCCGCTGAGACCCGCCTCAGCAGTGACGTCCACGAAACGCAGGGTCTCGGGTCGGCCGGTGAGGAGTTCGTTGCGAAACAGGCGGTCACTCGGGCCCTGCTGGCTTGCACCCCTCGTGTGCGAGCCGCCCTGGAGGAAGTAGACGTCGAGATCGGCATCACCATCCATGTCGAACAGCGCCACTCCGGCCCCCATCATCTCGTGGAAGTGGAGGTCGCCGGAGCGTCCTGCGTCGTGCACGAAGTCGAGTCCCAGCTCGGCGGCTTTCTCGTCGAAGCGGGTCTCGAGAGACTCCGACGATCCGCCGAAGACCAGAGCAACCAAGACGACGTGGGCGAGGAGATTCAACGGTGGTGTCCTGAAGACTTGAACATCGCTCGCCAGTAGCCAGGGCCATGGATCGCCCAGTCGCTCACAGCATAACGACCGAACCTCGCAGCTGGCCGCAACGCGATCCCACTTCACGACGACAACGTCTAGCGCCAGACGTCTCGCACCAGACCAAACAGAAAAAGGGGGCCGAAGCCCCCTCTTTGCAGTCAGAGATGCCACGACGACTCCGAGTCGTCGCGGCCTCCGCTCAGAACCGGAAGTTGAAGGTAAACCTGAACTTCCTGGGTTGCGTCCAGTAGCGCTTGTTGGCGCGAGGTACGCCGCTCCCTTCTGCAACGCCGACGAGATCCTGACGGTTCTCGACGTTGGTCACCTCGAGCCTCGCGGTACCACTCCAGTCACCCGGTAAGGGGAAGCCGTATGCGAGGTTCAGGTTGGTCCATGCGTGACTGCCCAACTCTCTCGAACCGCGTGGCTCGACGAACAACGTGGCCGTGTTGTCAGCCGCATTGTTGGAGTTGCGATCGGCCGCCTCGAGACCACTCTGACGGTAGTTCCACTTCACGCCCGTCTGGAACGTGAACTGACCACCCAGAGTGAAGGAGTGACCGCCACCGAACTGCCAGGTCTTGAACCCGTAGGTGCGATAGATCAGATCACGCTCACGCTCGGCGGTACCGAAGCGGTTGACGGTCGAGACTGGCTGACCGATGAACTGCCGCAGATCTCCGCAAGCCACGTCATCAGCGCGGTCACCACCGTTCGACGCGTTACGCGCTTCGCAGCCCGTGACGTCGGCCTCGGTGACCGTGAGGTGAAGCAGCTCACCAAAGTCGTCATCCGTGTTGTTGAAACGGCTACCGAAGATCGAGCCTTCGGCGTCGGACAACGTCACGTGGTTGTAGAGCGCCCAGCCGTCGCGGAAGCGGCGGTTGAGCTGCAGCTGGGCAGCGCTGTACTCGCGCTCAGCCGGTGCCAGGTTGTCGAGGATGCTATTGGCATGCTCGGCAGTACACGGAACACCTTCGCGGTTGTTGGCGATGCAGTCGGCGACGAATGCGTCGACCCAGCCCAACTGCCGCAGCGTGTCCGGCATGTCTTCGACGTTTTCACTGATCACGAACAGTGGTGCACAGCTACGATCACCGCCGACACAGTTGGCCGACGGGTCGAGCTGCTCCTGGCTCGTGATCTGGTCGAACGTCTTCCAGTAGATCCCCTTGGCGCTGAACGCCCAGTTGTCGGAGAACTGCCACTCGAATCCGACGACGAAGTCGTCGCGACCGTAGGGATCGATGTCGACGTCGATGATGCCCGCGTCGTGCAGATCCCACATCCGACCCGGACGAACCGAGCCGATCGGGAATACGTAGCCACCGAGAGCGCCGACGTAGAAGTAGCGATCTTCAGCGTTGAAGCCGTTCCACTCATCCAGCAGGAACGTGTTCACCATCTCCTGCGGAATGTGCGTGTAGTAGCGACCGGCACTCAGGGTGAAGAGCATGCGACCGTCACCCTTGACGTCATAGACACCCGTGAACCTGGGAGACAGGTCCTGGGAGTCGATGACCGCACGGCCGATGTCGTTCTTCTGGACCGAGTCTTCGAGTCGCAAACCGAGGTTGAACGTCCAGTGATCACCGACAGTCAGACGATCGCGGATGAACAGTCCCATGTTCTCACCGGTGGTCTCGCCCGAGCCCTTGCCGGCTGCAACGACGTCGGCCGGGTTGTAGTCGATGCGCACCAGCGGGGCGGCAAAACCGGTGGGATTCTGCGCCTCGAAGTAGCTCCCGTAATAGAAGGAGCCACGCGAAACATCCTGCTCCCAGCGCGTTTCCTGCCAGTCGATGCCGTAACGCAGCTCGTTGTTGGCGCCGGCAAACTGGGTCAGCGAGACGTTGAACTGGTCACGCGGATACTCGTTGGTACCAAAGCCGTTGTCGAGGATCCAGCCGTTGTGCCACGTACCTGCGACGATGTCGAGGTAGGCGTCGTAGTTGTTGACCGGAGCCGTGGGGGCCGTGAGGCCTGGCACTGGCGCAAAGCGCGGATCCTGCTGCTTGACCGCAAGCGCCTCGGCGGGATCGGTGCAGAAGCACGCCGACAGCAGCTTGTCTTCGCTCGACGTGTGCTGGGCGATCTTCGACTCCATGAACAAGTTCGGTGAGATCGACCAGTTCCAGGTTCCGGAGATGAGCGAGCCACCGATGTCGTGCATCGTGGGCGTGTACTGGTCGGCAAACGTCGCCGTCTGGAAAAGACGCGTGATCGGTGTCGCGATCCAGGAAGCCGCGAGCGAGTGGCTCTGGCTCGGCTGGAAGTTGAACTTGCCGATGTAGGACTCGACGTCCGTGCTCTGGTCGATCAGGTCGCCGTTGAGCGTGCGGTCGCGGGTGAACGTGCCGAAGTCGGCCGCGCCCACGAAAAACCACGCCTTGTCCCGCTTGATGGGACCACCCATGCTGACGTCCCATTGGAGCTGATCGACGTCGCGCTCGTCACCCGTCAGCGCAAAAAAGTCGGCAGGACGGGCACGACGTGGATCGTTCGGGGTCTCGAGCTGCGGGTGGGGCTTGAAGTTGGAGTCCCACTTGAGCGACTGATAGGTCCCGCCGGCGTCGCCGTGGAGCTGGTTCGTGCCACTCTTGACGATGACGTTCGTGACACCACCGACGGAGCGACCGTAGTCGGCACCTTTACCTTCGATGGTCAGACTGACCTCGGTCGTGGCGCTCGTCGGCAAGAACATCCGGGTCGCACCGTAGCGGGTGAAGGTCGTGTCGACGCCGTCGATGAAGACTGCGCTCTCCTGCCAGCTCGAGCCGTTGAAGCTAGGCCGCGACGAGCTGAGATCCGTGCTCTCCTGGTCGTTGGTGACACCCGGTAGCACGTTGATCGCGCCGTAGATGCCCTTGAAGACTGCGGCGACCTCTCCGACGGTCTCGGCCTGGACGGTACCGCCAGTCGAAACGTCGTACTTGTCGACCATCGGCGCTTCCGAGGTGACCGTGATCTCTTCAGCAGTCGACAGGCCCAGAACGAGGTCGACGACCTCTTTGCCGCCTGCCGAGACGACTCCAACGCCTTCGGCGTTCTGAAACCCTTCCAGGTTCGCCACGATCTTGTAGTTGCCAGGGGTGAGTAGCGCAAAGCGATAGTTGCCTTCGCCATCGGTGACGACGTTCTGAGAGCCGCGCTGGCCATCGATCGTCACCATGACACCTGGCAGAGCCTGGCCGCTAGCGTCCGAAACCTTGCCGCTCAGCACGCCGGTTTCTGGGCCGTCCGCGACGATCGGCGCCGCGACGATCAGCAGAAGACCGCACAGCATCACGAGTCTCTTCATGGAGTCCTCCAAGTTGCGTTGACACGAACGATCGTCGAGCTTCGAGAGTTCGTCACCAACGCGCACCTCCACGTTGCACGGGAGGCTCCCGAGCAGCACGCTGAGGACGATGAGTGGCGAAAACTCATTGAAGGAAGACAATCTGTCGCAGGAAATCCTGCAGAAGTGGAAACAAACTTCGTGCCAGGCTTGCCGATCGACGCCAGCGTCTCCAATCCAAGGTATTGCAACCAAGATATTGAATCGTCCTGCCGGAACAAGTCCTTCGTCCAAAAATACGGATCCTAAATATTGGATGCGTCGTGGATTTGGATCGTGAGCTACGGCCCGTTCGATCGGCTCGATCGCAGAAGGCTCAGGTCATCGAGAGCCTGTCGGTTCTGCGGATCGAGCTCGAGAACGGCCTCCAACTGGCGAATGGCGTCACCGGTTCGCCCGAGGTTCGCGAACCCCAGCGCCAGGAGCTGGCGGGCCTCAACGTCTCGGGGCGCAGCGCTCACCACTTGCTCGAGGACAGTGACGGCGCGGGCGACCTCACCAGTGCGCGCCAGCAGATTGGCCAGGTTCTTCTGAGCGGGCAGATACTCCGGCGCCAGGTCGACCGCGAGCTCGAGCTGCACACCAGCCTCGTCCATGGCTCCCATCTGCATGAGCAGCACGCCGTAGTTGTTGCGCGTCTGGCCGTCCTCGGGCTGCAGCTCGAGCGCTGTGGCGTAGTGAGACAGAGCGCCGCGGAGGTCGCCGGTTCGAGCCAGGGCCACTGCGAGGTTGCTGTGGGTCTCGGCGTGGGCCGGCCGACGCTCGAGAGCCTGCCGATAGAGGGCGGCCGCCTCTTCGGCGTCACCGGAGTTGAGTCGGGCTCCGGCGACGTTGAGTGTCACGGACCAGGCTGCCGGGCGCTGCTCGAGTGCGCGCGCGAGCAGTTCGACAGCCCGTGCGATCTCGCCCCTTTCCAATTCCATCAGCCCCAGCAGGTTGTTGGCTTCGAAGTCGTCCGGATCGAGGGAGAGCGTGAACTCGTAACCCGCACGCGCCAAGAACAGGTCTTTTTCGAAACTCGCGCGCTCGAGTCTCTCGAGTTCGTTCGGCTCCTCGGGCACCACCTTGATCCACACGTCCCCCATCTCGTCGGTCGAGCGCGGTCCCCAGGTGACCCGCCGTGGAGGTGACGAGGGATTGCGGACGTTCTCCGCCGAGTTGTCGTAGACGATCTCCAGATGGACCGTCGTCCCCGCCCCGAGTCGAAGCGGCGTCTCGTAGTGGTATTCGTCCTGCCAGTTGAAGTCCCAGTCCGCAATCTTGAGGAGCCAGACCCGCTCTCCGCCGGGCGGCTCCGCCCAAACGTCGATCCGCTTGCCGAGGTAGTGAGCGTGGGGATAGATGCCCAGCACGGAAACCGAGATGGGCACCTCGAAGGAGTCCTGCACGACGACGTGTGCACCCGCCGGCAGGTCGATCGTGGTCGACGCGAGATGGATCGACGCCGGCTCCAGTCGGGGTTTCTCGTCAGAGAAGTAGAGGCCCACCGAGCAGCGGAGCTCCTCGCGCTTGCCGGTAGGGAGGAGATGGGTCTCGAAGACCAGATCGTGGCCCGGCCGCACTTCGAAGGCCATCCCCTCTTCCAGAACCGACGGCTGACGACCGGGGGTCCACCCCAGGAAGTGGCCACCAGGAGCTCCTGCTCCGACCATCCCGCTGTACCCAGGTTCCGGATCCATCTCATCGAGCTCACGCGCATTCCCCTCGCTGTCGATCAGGATCTGAGCGTGATGAACGAGCTGACGATTGTCGGGTCTGAACTCGACCGCCTTGACGTAGCGAGTCTGGTCGAGCCCCAGGGGAACGACGAAGTTCCGGAAGACATCTTCGTCGAGCTCCGCGCCCACGGTGTAGCTCTCGGGCATGGTCACGACGAGATCCGGCTCGCCCAACTGCCAGCCCGAAGCGAACTGCGGTGGCTCCGGTTCGCTCGCGGCCTCGCCCCGCGGCGCTCCCGCCTCGTGCCAGCGCCGCAAGAGATCGACCTCTTCATCCGTCAGGTTCCGAGCGTCACGAAACTCGCCGAAACCGGGCTCGGGCTGCCACGGCGGCATGTAGCGGCTGCTCGTCACCTGCACGATCTGACGCGATCTTCGACGAACGTCGTCGTAGGTCAGCAGGGCAAACGGCGCGACCTCACCCGGACGATGGCAGACCGTACAGCGTCCATAGACCAGCGGCGCCACATCGCTCGCCCAGGTCGGCACGCCGGCACCCGCAGGGTCAGTGATTGCCTCCTCGCCTGAGGAACCGGGATCGATCGAGGACGTCTCTGACGCCGGCTGTCGTCCGCCCGCACCACATCCCAGGACCGCCATCGAGGCACACGCGGCGCCGATCAGGAGAACTCCGAACCCACACGAAATCCGAGAGAGGCTCAGCACACCTAGAATCTATAGCCGAATCGGTGACCGAATCTCCAGCCCTGATGCCCTGTCTGCCCCAGGACCCGTCGTGAGCGAGTCGACTACACCAACGAGCCCTACATCTGCTGACGAGAAACACCCTCGTCACCGGCAGACTCACGGCCCGCGCGCGATCATCGTCTGGCTGTTTCTCAGCTGCGTCATCGGTGTCACGGGCAGCGTCGCGAGCACCAGTCCGCCGGACGAACTGTCCAAGACCTGTCGCGAGCTCTCGAGCGGCACCAACGGCTACTTCAGCGACGCACGACTGCTAGCGCTCGACGACGAGCTCGTTCAGCCGGGGAGCGCAAGCGAGAGCCGCAGCCCCCAGGCCGCGCTGGAGCACGCCAACGAGCTGCTCAAGCACGCACGTCCCGGAGAAGCCGCCGACCTGTTGAGCGAGGCTCTGACGGGCGTGGCCGACCAGCGCATCGAGCTCGCCCTGCGCTTCCGGCTGGCCGTGGCGTATCTGCAAGTCGCCGAAGACCAGAACTGCCTTGAACACCGCAACGCGCAGAGCTGTATCGTGCCGGTCGGCCCGGGTGCCATCCACCGCCAGAAAGAAGCCACCCTGCAAGCGATCCAGCAGCTGCAGATCGTGGCCCGCAGCAATCCTCGCGACGCGCGCTCGCTCTGGCTGCTCAACCTCGCGATGGCGCTTGCAGAACACGATCAGTCGACGCTGCCGGGTCGGCTTCGCGCCGAGGCTGTCTGGGGATCGACTGATGCCCAGGCCACGTCTTCCTGGACGGACCGAGCACCCGAGCTCGGTCTGGACTCGCTCGATCTCGCGGGAGGCGCCGTGCTCGACGACTTCGACGGCGACGGCCTGCTCGACATCGTGACCTCGACCTGGGATCCCTGCGACGGCATGAAGGCGTTCCGAAACCAGGGTGACGGCAGCTTCGAGCCCGTCCACTCCAGCTGGGGACTCGACACTCAACTCGGCGGCCTCAACATGATGCAGGCCGACTACGACAACGACGGCGATCTCGACCTGCTGGTCCTTCGTGGCGCTTGGCTGCTGGGACAGGGACAGATTCGCAACTCCCTGCTGCGCAACGACCTCGTGACGGACGGTCAATTCGTCGACGTCACGTCGTTGGTTGGTCTGGCCGAGCCCGCAGCACCGACGCAGACGGCGTCGTGGGCCGACTACGACACCGACGGAGATCTCGATCTGTTCGTCGGCGTCGAAGCCACCAGCAGAGACCCGCTCGGTTCTCAGCTCTACGAGAACCTCGGCGCTGACGCCGGCTACCGCTTCCGCGAGCGCGCCGACGACGCTGGTGTGGTCAACCTGCGCTACGCCAAGGGCAGCAGCTGGGGCGACGTCGACAACGACGGCGATCCCGATCTCTACGTGTCGAACTTCGGACTCAACCGGCTCTATCTCAACCGCGGCGACGGAACGTTCGACGACGTCGCGCGCGAGCTCGAGGTGACCGAGCCCGCCGTGCAGAGTTTTGCCACCTGGTTCTTCGACTACGACAACGACGGTGACCTCGACCTGTTCGTCGCCGACTACCGCCCACAGAGCCAGGCGGTGGCGGCCTCGTACCTCCGGGATCACGTGATGGCAGCGGACGTGGGGCAGCCACTCCTCTACCGCAACCTCCTCATCGAGGCGGGCGAGCTCGGCTTCGAGGAAGTCAGCCGAGCGAGCGGCATCACCCGCCCGGCACTTCCGATGGGCGCCAACTATGCCGACATCGACAACGACGGCTGGCTCGACGTCTATCTCGGCACCGGTGAGCCCGACCTGGCCAGCCTCATGCCCAACCAGCTCTATCGAGGAGAAGGCGGGACCTTCACCGAGATCACCTTCGGCACGGGTCTCGGCCACATCCAGAAGGGACACGGAGTGGCGTT
>JANQPS010000929.1 GCA_028285365.1 Thermoanaerobaculia bacterium
ACTCGCCAGTGCAGCGCGCAACAAGGGTGCTCTTCTAGTCGCTTCGCAAGTGGGATCGCGAGACGCAATATGCTATCCATTGACTTGCACCACCAATCAAGGAGCAATCGTCCATGCCGACCCCCCAGCAAGGCAAGCAGTGGACTACCGAGCGGGCTGTACTGTTCGTCCACGGTGTTGGTAACGCTGCACCTGGCCACTACGACGACTTGGCAGCTACCCTCGGGTCCGCAATCGGTGACCCAAACGTGCAGTCCTTCACCCCTTACGTTCTCTACTATGACGAGCTGAACGAGTGGTTCGAACGAAAGACTCGGTTCGGGAACATCTTGGCGGCTCTCGAACTGGCGATACGCAACCGCTTTGCCGCAGAAACCGAAGGAAGCGGCGGGCTCGCGGAAGTCGCCGCGAACTTCGCGGGCGATGTTCTCTATCCAGTTCTGATTCAGGACGCGCGAGAAGCGGTGCTCCGCTTCTTCATCAACCAGATTCACCACATGAGGCTGGACGGTAAGCTGTCGGGCTTCGACTTCTACGAGCAGAAGATCTCGATCGTCGCCCATAGCTTGGGGTGCTTTCACACCTTTGAGGCCCTCCACCGCATGGCCGCTGACCCCAGACAACGGCTTCTGCCGGTGACCGATCTGATGACCTTCGAGAATGTCATCTTCATGGCCTCCCCCGTGCAGTTGATCCGTACGGTTGCCTCGGCAATCCAGGGAATCGTCCCGGGGCGCCTTGCGACGACTGCGCTCCCGAAACTCACTTTTCCGTTTGAACGCACACTTACTGGCGACGTTCAACCATCATCGCATCGTTGGATCTCGATCACCGGAGACTTGGATCCGGTCGGCGGTCACCTGTTCCGTAAGCTGCTCAAGTGGGCGTACGCAGACATATCGGAACAAGCATCACTGGTTGATGCACAGACCCTCGCGAACGGTGCGTCTAAGGACGAGCTCAAGGCATCCCTGCGGGAAGCCCTCTCCACCTCAACGGGCGCCACGGGGATGGACGTTTCACTCAACAACCCACACTCGTGGACCGGCTACATCGAGCGGAACGCTGGAGGGTTGGCGCAATGGTTCGCCTAGTCGCTGTCGTTGCCGTACTTAACCTGATTGCTGGGCTTACTCCACCCTCGGTCGCCTCAAACGGGATCACTGCGACCGAGGCATCTTCAGTCTCTCTCCAAGAGCTCGTGGATAACGTGCGAGAGGCGACTCAGCTGGTGCCTACCTTCCAGACCCAGCACCCGGATCTCTATTCCAATCTCGATCGCTCGCTTGACCAGATCCATTACTCGTCGCGTGGCTTGGGAGAGATAGCCACAACGCATGGAGCCCTTGTTGGTGTCCGTTGGAGCAAGAATGACCTTCGATTGATTCGGTCCGGAGAGATCGAACCGGAGCTTCAGTTCGTCAAGGCCGTGTACAACGGCGTTCTACTCCCGAAGCTCAGACAATCGGTGGCTGCAGGTACGCTCTCTCAAGGAGAGCTGGATCGGATCAACCGCCCCGTCAGCAATCTCCTTGCCCTGCAGGCACAAGACGTTATTGGGGCGAACGAGGTCTTTCTCCGTAAGATCGAGCGAAAGTACGGACCTCAGTCGGCGTCTCTGAACTTTGTTGAGTCGATCTTGAACTACACGGTCATACCGACGATCGACAAGCTTACCAGCAAGGTCTTTTTGCTCCGGCACCTGACGTCGCCGATCGTTTCCGATCCCATCACCGGTGACCCTGGCCCGGTGGAGCTGATTGCCGCGTACGCTCCCGCCTACCTCAACCCCACGGGTACCGGAGCAGAGTCGGTCTCGGCGGTCTCCGCTGCTGAGCTTGGGATTCGCTGGTATCTCTTTCGTGAGGGTTGGGGCCAGGGTGACCCGCTCAAACCCGCATACTGGTCTGCGGGAGTTTTGATATCAGGAGATCTCCAAGGCGGCTTCCGATACCCATTCAAAGGTGACGAGAAGCTCGGAGGCTTCTTCTCGTGGGGAGCCTTCAAGCTCGGCTACCTGGACGAAGACGGAGATCGAACGCTCTTGTTGTCCAAGGAGTTCAAGGTGATTCCGGGGCCCCTATAGACGAAGTAGACGAACGCCTCCGTGTCTTCCGCCGGGCGAAGCCGAAGCTAGCCTGGCGGAAGGCCGGAGACCCACTGCCGCTCGCTACTCCCCGAACTCCTGGCGGAACTCCTCCACCGCCTTCGGTCCGGCCAGCTCGAGCCCTTGGTAGAAACCGTCGCGATCGATCTCGCGGTACTCCATCCGCTCTACGCGGTACGGCGAGATGCGCTGCCCGGCGCG
>JANQPS010000938.1 GCA_028285365.1 Thermoanaerobaculia bacterium
GCGAGACAGGTCTGGCCGTCCCCGCCCCAGCTGTCGAGACCTCGTCTTGCGGTACTTGCTGTACTGCTGCCACGCTTCGTCGACCCGGGCCTGCGACCCGTCGTCGGAAAGCTGGGTGAACAACCGGGGAGAGACGTCCCGGTAGAAGCCGAGAATGTTCATCGCCTCGTGGTTGCCCATCAGCACACGAACTTCGCCGCCAGCCGCTCGAGCCTGGTCCTGCAGCGCCATGAACAGATCCATGAGCTCGAAGATCCGCTGGCCGCGATCGAGTAGATCTCCGGTCTGAACGAGAATGGCGTCTCCACCGATCCACTGCAGTTCGGAGTCGATCAGCTCGAGCGACTGAAGCAACTCGACAGCCTGGTCATAGGCGCCGTGGACATCGCCGATCGCGATGACCCTCCGGCCTTCGGCCGGCGCCGCTGCTGCCAGCACTCCCAGAACCACTACGAGACCAAGAACGCGGCTTGCTGCTAGTCGGATCTCCAGGAATCGGCGGGTCGTGCTCTCAGTCCTCATGCCAGTTTGAGCTCCAGGGAGGGGTCGCGCTCCGGCCGCAGATCCAGGATCTCGCGGAAGAGGGCCTTGACGATCTCGACGTTGTTGGACAACAAGTCGAAGAAATCGTCGGCCTCGATCGCAAGCGCGAGCGTGTCCTTGACCGCTACCGCCGAGCGCTGTCGCAGTCTGCCGCTCAGAATCTCGAAGACTCCGAACGCCTCGCGTGAGTAGACCCGTCGTTCCAGTCCGCCCGGAGCTTCCAGCCGAACCTCCCCCCGAACCACGCAGTAGAGGGCTCCGGCAGGATCGCTCAGAGAGTAGACGCTCTGGCCGGAGTCGAAAGCCACCGGCTCGGCGATCCGAGCGATGCGGACGATCTCCTCGGCCGAACAGAACTTGAACAGGTCGACGCCCTCGAGGTGCATCACGACCTCGATGCGCGCCATCTCCAGCGGAGAGTTTTCAGATATCGCCACGACGCTCTCGAAGCAGGACCAGATCAGAGGGACGAACGGGACTCACGCCCGCACACCCTTCATGCAATTGAGAACACCTAAGAGGTATTCCGTCACCAGCAGAGATATGGCGTCAAGCTATCACGCGCCCGTGGACCCAGTGTGCCGTCTCACCGAGGAGTCCGGAGCCTTCGTCGACGAGCCGTTCGACGTCGGGGAAGAGGCCACGGAGTCGCGCTTCCGCCACGAGCAGCAGAGCTCCGGCCCCCAACCACGTCGTATTGGAGTCCTCGTTGGCCGTTCGGAGCAGCTCTCGGAGCGTCGCTTCACGGTCCTTGACCACAAAACCATAGCGACGGTCCGCCAGCTCCAAACGCTCCCGCAAGGGCGCATCGTCCACTACCGCCATCACTGGTCTCCTCAGGCGGTCCCAGAGCACGTTGTCCAGGTACTCGAGAGCTCTCGCTCTCAGTTTCTTGCGCTCGCTGAGAAGCCTCTGTTTGGCGCGCAACATGTCGTGACGATCTGCCCCGAGGGCCAACAGGCTGAAGATGTTCTCGCGATGACCACCCAATCGGTCGTAGAGCAGCTTCTCGACGAAGGCTGGCTGGTAGCCCTCGCGGAACTCGACCACGGGCCCGGCCAACGTCAGGTTCTTTTCGCCACAGATGCCAACCAGCCGAACCAGAGCTTCGAGATAAGAGCGCGCCTCCTCCTCGACGAGACCCTCGCGGAGTCGCTCGTCGTGCTGCACGCCATCGAAGCTCTCCAGAGCTTCGACGATCTTGCGGCGCAGCAACCGATCCTTGCAGGCGTCAAATGACTCATAGAGCACATCGAGAGCGCCTGGCGTCTGGAGACGGGCGATGGTCTTCGGCAGCGCACGACGCACCCAGATCGTCTCGTCCTCTTCGGTGAGAAAGTGCTTGAGGGCAGGCAGAACGCTCTCGCCGAACGCGACGAGGGCCTCTCGGGCTGCGTGCTTGAGACGACGATCGCGCATGAGCGAGATGAGAATCGGCACGTACAACGGGTTACGCATCACCGACGAGCGCTTGCGCACCGCCTCGATGGCTTGAGCGATGACCCTGGTGTCGGAGTCGTAGAGCAGCTTGACCAGATGCTGCTGGAAGGTGGGCTCCTCCACGCTGCCGAGCGCCTTGGCTGCCTCCATCCGATGGTCCCGATCAGAGTCCATCAGCAGTTCGACGAGCGCAGCTTCCGCTGCCGCCACGTCGTCCTCGTCAGACTGATTCGCCAGAAAGACGATGACCGCGGAGCGCACCCGCGCGTCTTTGTCATCGAGACGCTGGTGCACCAGTTCCCGTCCCTCTCGACCCGAGAGCTCTGCCCACGCGAGGATCGCCGCTGCCCTGACGTCTTCGTCGGCATCGGCCAATCGCTTTTCGATGAGCGGCAGGGCCTCCTGTCGCCCCGCTTCCTTGAGCGCTTCGAGCGTTCGGAGCCGGACGGCAGCCTCGTCGTGGTAGAGGAGAAGCGGCGGCACCAGATGCGAGCGGCCATGGGAGGCGAGGAGATCGATACTGCGAATCACTCGTGACGAGTCGGTACTACCCAAGGACTCGATCAACACCTCGAGCGTGGTCACGTCGTTGGGATCGAGCCACTCCGACTCCGGCTCCTGGACGTCCGACTGCTCTCGAGTCGGAGCCAGTCCCCGCCGCAGCGACTCGACGTACTGGCGGCGCGCCGCCTCGGTGCACGTCAGCCACACCAGCGACAGGCCAATCGCGATCCAGCTCGCCTGCTCGTAGGTCAGCCACCCCAAGGTGACGCTGAGCAGGACGATCGCGGCGATTCCCTTGGCGAAACGGTGAACGAGAACGTCGATGTAGGCCTTGGCCACCACGCGCTGCGCCGCCGGGATCGGAACGAAGAGCAGTTCTCGAGTCGCGTGGTCGAGCGAGTAACGGAGTCCGTACTCACCAACTCGCAGGACGCCGATCAGCAACAAGAGCCCGGTGGTCAACCAAGCCATCTCGCCAAGCGTCGGAGACGCCTGCGCCAGCAGATGGCCCGCCAGGAAGAGCGAACTGACGACCAGGACGAAGGTCGGCAGGACCTTCATGGCAAACCCGACTCCGAAGCGGCGATGGATTCTCGCGGTGAACACGATCTGGAAGATGAACCCGGTAAGGGCCATGACCGAGTACAGGGTGCCGAACAGATTGGTGCGTTCCTGGAGGTTGGTCGTGCTCTCCTGGACGACCGCACTGAACTGCAGGTCGATGATCTGAGCGACCACGACCGTCACCAGCATGATCGTCGCGATCAGACGCAGATGACCCGACCGCCTGACGATGTCGAGTCCTTCACCCACGGAGCTCGATGGCGATTTTGCGCCAGCGTGATCGAAGTGGCGCCCCGTCAGCGTGGTGGTCGTCACGCCGGCCCCTCGGCCACGGGCACGCAGGACGATCAGGCCAATCATCGCCAAGACGAAGGCACCGGCAAGAAGAG
>JANQPS010000945.1 GCA_028285365.1 Thermoanaerobaculia bacterium
CTCGGCACTGACATGGGCATCGAACAGATCGTCGTCAACACCGTCAAGGGACGCCAGCGCGAGCCTGAGCATCTCGCGCGCAACCCGTTCGGCACCCTGCCGGTCCTCGAACTCGACGACGGCTCCTACCTGGTCGAGTCACTGGCGATCATGGAGTACCTCGACGAGCGCTTCGAAGACGGTGCGCTCATCAGCGGAACCGCAGACGAGCGAGCTCGGGCACGCGACGTCGAACGCATCGTCGATCTGCGGATCGCTGGTCCCATGGGTGCATACGCTCACGCGACGAAGTCCCCCCTGGGTTGGCCCCCTGACCCGGCGAAGGCCGCCGAGATGGAAGAGAAGCTCCAGACGCCGCTGGACTTCATCGAGGAACTCCTGTCCGACGGTCGCGATCTCATTCTCGGCGAGCGCGTATCGATCGCCGACTGCACACTCCAGGCGTCCCTGCAGTTCCTCCGCTTCATCGAAGCCGACCTCTTCGGCGACCGTGAGCGCCTGCGAACGTGGGACGAGCGCTACCGAGCGCGACCGGCAGCGCAGAAGGTCTTGCGCTGGTAGCGACGACAGGCACCGTGCGCACTCGCGACGTCGGTCGTTTCTACCAGCACGATGACTTCGACCAGCCAATCAGGCCGCGACTCTCGCAGCACATCGCTCTTCGATCTCCTGAACCGCTCGACCGCGCGCACCGCCGCCCAAGTCTCCAGGACCACACTACCTTTCGTCCTGACTCTCGTGGCTTCGGTTGCATCGGCACAGACCGACGACCGGCTCCGTCTCGACTTCCCGGCATTCGATCCTGCCGCGGTCGACCCTTCGGTCGATCCCTGTGTCGACTTCTACGCGCACGCTTGTGGCGGATGGCGAGAGGCTCATCCCATGCCTCCCGATGCAAGTGTCTGGTCCCGGCCGTGGTCGCAGTATGCCCGTGAGGTGGACGAGCTTCTCGAAGCTCTTGTCGAGCACGCATCGGTCACAACCGACGAGAGGCGTGATCAGCGAACCGACGATGAGCAAAAGGTAGGCGACTACTACACGGCCTGCATGGACGTCGAGAGAATCGATCAGCTGGGGCTCGGACCGATCGCTCCCCAGTTGGCCGCCATCGACAGAACACCAAGGGCTGCCGATTTGCCGGCGCTCCTGGGCCAACTGCAACGGGATCTGCTGCCAACAGACCGCGACGCCCTCCTCTTTGCCGTACATGCCGAGGCTGATCCTCTCCAGGGTGCGCAGCGGCTCACGCTGTGGATCGAGGCGGGCCGCCTCGGCCTACCGTCACGCAACTCCTATCTCGACCAGAGTCAACCGGCCAAAGATCTGCGGCTGGAGTACCGGAACTTTCTTGCGACTCAGCTCCGTCTGTTGGAAGCCACTCCGCAGCAGCAGGTCGGCTTCGATCACGACCAGCGTGCCGAGGCCGTAATCCAGCTGGAGACCAAGCTGGCTGAGGCACGCCTCGAGCTCAGCGTTCTACGCAACGAGGCGAGCGCGCGCGAGAACCTGCTCGACATGGCGGAGCTTCAGCAACTGACGCCGGGCTTCGGCTGGCGGACCTACTTCGCGACCCTCGGGCTACCGAGCACCAACCGGATCAACGTGGTCGAGCCGGACTTCCTACGACGAGTGGATCAGCTACTGCGAGCGACGCCGCTTCCGGTCAGAAGCGACTTCCTGAAGCTGCGTTTGTTGAGCACCCGACCCCAGCTTTTGCCCGAGACCTTTCGTCGAGCGTACTTCGAGTTCTACGGTCGCATCCTGTCGGGATTGAGCGCACAACCCTCTCGATCGGCGACCTGTATCGGACAGATCGATCGGGACCTCGCCAATCCTCTGTCGCGGGTTTTCCTCCAAGCCGTCTGGGAGCCGAAACTCGGAGAACGCACTGCGGAGATCTTCGAGACCATCAGGGCAGCCTTCGCGAAGCGCATTCGCAATGCCTCCTGGCTCGATCCCGCAACGCAAGCTCGCGCGCTCGAGAAGCTCGAGGCCGTACGACTCTCGGTAGGTTCGCCGTCTCGTTGGCCGGACGACCCCAAGCTCGTGGTGCGACCCGACGACGCGTATGGCAACTCACGCCGCGCTGCACAGTCGTCCCGACGGGCGGAGTTTCACGGACTCGATCGCCCTCTGGATCCCGACGCCTGGGACAGACCGCCGACCTGGGTGGGGGGCTACTACGAGAACGGGCGCAACGGCATCGTCATGACTGCAGCCCAGCTCCTCTATTTTGCTGATGGGTTGGAAGATCCGGCGATCCTGCATGGCGGGCTCGGAGTCTTTCTGGGGCACGAACTGAGTCACGGGTTCGACCCGCTCGGGCGCTCTTACGATGCTCAGGGCCGCCTTCGCGACTGGTGGACATCCGAAGACGGCGACGCCTTCGACGAGAAGGCGCAGTGCGTGGCCGACCACTATTCGTCCTACTCGTACGCCCCTGGCATCCCAGTCAACGGTGAGCTCGTGGTGTCCGAACAGACAGCGGAGCTGGTGGGCTGGACCCTGGCCTGGGACGCTTTTGTCGCCTCCGCCGGGTCAGCTGACGGACAGCAGGCGCCCGACCGCGGGTCTGCAAGACGCTTCTTCCTCGCGAGCGCTCAGGTGCTGTGCTACGAAGCGACCGAGGAGAGCTGGCGAGTCCAGGCAACCAGCGACAGCCATGCCTTTGGCGCGCCCGGTCTCAACGGCACCGTTACCAACCTACCTGCGTTCTCAGAGGTCTTCGAGTGTCGAGACTCGGCGCCGATGACCAAACCGAGCGCGGAGGTCTGCAGCGTCTGGTAGACGACAAACTGATCCAACGCGGATCGATCGCGACGGAAGGGATTTGGTCTCAGCCGGTCGTCTGACCGGCTTCGGCACCCAAGACGAACGGCAGCGGTTCCAGGGCATCGAGACACGAGACATCCAGCCCATCGGGTTCGTGGCTCTCGAGGAACTGGAGGACTATGCCGTCAACGCAAAGCGGATCGCTCCCGTCCCAAGGGAGGTGACCGGCATGAGGCACGACGAGCACGCGGCCGTTTGACAACAACTGCGCAACAGCCTCGGCGTCCGATGCTGGAGTGACGGGATCGCGATCTCCAGTCACCAGGAGAGCCGGCACCGATGACACGCGGGGCTCCGCGAGCGGGATCGGGGAAGCGGCCGTCCAGTGTTCACATGCGCGCCTCTGCTGATCGACTCGATAGGAGCCCAGGTAGGTGCCCCGGGTCCACTGATCGACCTCTTCGGCCGTTATCAACGGCACATCCTCCGCACAGGTCACGCTCAAGTAGTGCCCTTCTGCAATCCCGCTCGACTCCTCGACAGGCTCGGACGGCTCGATCATCGCGACGAAGGGAGCGAAGTCCCCCCTGGCTGCCGCGTCGATGATCCGCGGCAACTGGCGGCCTCCGCTGGCAAAGTACAGGGACGAGCGGAGCTTCGATACGAAGACCCCGCGCTTGATGACCACCTCGACTTCTCCGGAAGTTTTCGACTCGTACCTGAAGACTGCCGGACTCTCCTCGAGCGTCGCGAGCAGCTCGACCCATTGCGTTCGTAGATCAGGGAACGCTGAATGACAGGCTTCGTCGCGCTCACAGTCGGTGAGCAGCATGTCGAAGGCTCTCTGAAAGCCACCCGCGTGGCGCAGCGGCATCTTGTGCTCGGCGGCCAGGGATCCGATGCCGACAAAACTACGCACATGCTGGGGATACCTTCGCAGGTACTCCTGGGCGACCCGCGTCCCGTAGCTCGTCCCGTGCAAGATGATCTCGTCGTGGCCGAGCGCCGCACGAACCGCCTCTAGATCTTCGACTGCCTGGTCCGTCGTGTATTGAGTCAGGTCAGCAGACTGTTCCAGCTGTCTTCGGCAAGTCTCGACCTGCCCAGCTGGATACATCTCCATGAGCTGCTGCTCGAGCGTCGGCTCCTCGAGGGCCGGGCAGCGCAGCGCACCCGAGCGTCCCGTGCCGCGGAGATCTGCCAGGACCACGTCACGATCTTGCCGATAGGCGGCACCTTCACCCATGTAGAAGGCTGCGTCTTTCGACGGTGCCGCGCCAGGGCCTCCTTCCAAGAAGAAGAGGGGCGCTCTGCCAGACCTCGGCTCGATCGCGGGCGCAACGGCGACCGAGAGCTCGAGTTTGCGCCCATCAGCTAGCCCTCTGTTCTCTGGCACCACCACACGGCCGCACAGGAGCCCGTCAACGGCCAGGTCATCACAGGGAATCAGCTCGAGGACCGACGTCTCCGGACTCGCGCACGCACTCAGCGTGATGAACACAACCACCGCCGCGCAGACCGCGAAGAATCTGAAGACACCGTTCTGCACGAGCGACATCGTTTGGCGGTCCGGGAACACTCGATCAGTCTACGGCAACGCTGGCGCGTTGCTTGGTAGTGCGACTACGCCGAACTACGGGCGCGGCAACGCTGGGCGCGTTGCTTGGTAGTGCGGCTACGCCGAACAACGGGGACGGCAACGCTGGCGCGTTGCTTGGTAGTTCGACTACGCCGAACTACGGGGACGGCAACGCTGGCGCGTTGCTTGGTAGTTCGACTACGCCGA
>JANQPS010000960.1 GCA_028285365.1 Thermoanaerobaculia bacterium
TGGCTGACCTGTACCGCGAGAGTCTGGGAGGAGATCGCTGCGGTGTCGTGACCGGGCGCATGAAGGCAGAAGAGAGGGTGTCCGTTCTCGATGCCTTCCGGCGCGGTCGGCTGGCTTGTCTCCTCGCCACGACGGTGATCGAGGTTGGAGTGGACGTGCCGGGTGCGAGCGCCATGGTGATCGAGGGGGCCGAACGCTTTGGTCTCGCACAGCTTCATCAGTTGAGAGGGCGAATCGGCCGGGGTGAGCGAGCGGGGCAGTGTCTTGCGTTGACGACGAGCTCGACGGAAGAAGCCATCGCTCGGCTGGAGGTCTTCCAAGACACTGAGAACGGCTTTGCGATCGCCGAGGCCGATCTCGCTCAACGCGGCGCGGGGGACCTCATCGTTGGGAATCGTCAGGCTGGGCGCTCGCTGGCCGTCGGGGCTCTGCAGGATCATCCAGAGTTGTTGGAGTGGGCGCGCGAAGATGCTCGCCATCTGCTGAGCTCGACAGATGCCTCGGAGCTGGAAGTCTCCGCGAATGTCCGCTTGCGAGAGGTCCTCGATGGAGCGTGAGGACGAGGCGGCCTCTCGAGACACGTCGAGGGCGCGTGTCTTGTTCGTGGTCAACACCCTGCCGCCGATCGACCTCTCCGGGGTTGGCGAGCAGGTGCTGCAGTTGGCCCATGGTCTCGAATCGAGTGGAGTCGAGGCCCTCGTGCTCGGTCGTGGCCGCGGTGGTGCTCGCGGTCCGAAGGTCTTGTTTCCCTTGGCGGTTCTCTATCCAGCGTGGCGAGCGATGAGAGCTCACCGACCGACGCTCGTTCAGGTGCACGAGAGTGACGGGGGGCTGCTGGCGCTGATGTTCAAGCTCCTCAGACCGCATCGAGCTCGCCTGGTCGCACTGCAGCAGGTGAGCTATCGCCGAGAGATGCGCGTGGTGCGCGCCGTTCGGGATCGCGAGACGGGTGAGGTCCTTGCACGGCCGAACGCCTCGGAGCTGCGCTTCAAGCTCCTGCGCGGTCCGCTCCACTACGTCCTGGGATGGCTGACTGCACGATGCAGTGACGTGACCATCGCGCCGAGCGAACGAACGGCTACCGAGCTGGTCGATGACTATGGCGTCGAGCGAGCCTGGGTGGTGCCGAACGCGACAGGCGCTCCGCGTCGAGCTGGCGGTGTCCAGATGCTCAGCGGTACGGCAGAGGGTGACGTCGCCGAAGAGTCGCCGTCCGTTGCGTCGAGTGACCACCCAACTGGGCGCAGCTGGGACGGTCCATTGCTCTTCGTTGGCCGGCTGCGTCTTCGCAAGGGGGTCGAGGTGTTGTTCGCTGCCCTTGCCAGGCTGCGGGAGCAAGGCCTGATCGTCGATCTCGAGATCGCTGGTGACGGTGAGCGGCACAGGCAGCTCGAGGAGCTCTGTCGCCGAATGGGTTTGGACGAGCAGGTGAAGTTTCTCGGCAAGCTCGACGCGGGGCAGGTCGCGGAGAAATTGAGGGCCTCGAGAGCCCTGGTCGTTCCGTCGCTCTACGAAGGGATGCCTCTGGTCGTGCTCGAGGCCATGTCGCACGGGACCCCGGTCATAGCGAGCTCGGTCAGCGGGATTCCGGAGGTAGTCCTCGACGGCGAGACGGGGTGGCTCGTGCCGAGTCGGAGCGTCGTCGCCCTGGCAAAGGCTGTGTCGCACGCATGGAAGGCCCCCGACGAGTGCCAGAAACGGGGGCTGGCTGGCGGCGAGCGACTGCAGTCCTGCTATCGTCCCGCGGACGCAGCGGCCGCCTGGTTGAGTGCGGTTGGAGTTC
>JANQPS010000975.1 GCA_028285365.1 Thermoanaerobaculia bacterium
TCTCGATCCGTGACTCATCCGTGATGTCCTCGGCCTCCGGGGCGCAAGAGGATGCTGCGTCGTCGGCGAGCTCGCTCCACAGGGACCGGAGAGCGGCTATGTCGTCAGGTTTGCGATCAGAAGTTGAGGGGCTCATGGCTGGAGTCCTTTGGCGGTCAGGCAGCGCCTGAGATCGGCGAGGGCGCGATAGACCAGGTTCTCGGTCTTCTTGGGGGTAAAGCCGAGGACCTGCGCGGATTCCGGGACACTGTGGCCTTGGAGGTAGAGAGTGACCGCGATCCGGCGTTCGGACTTGAGCCGTCCCAGGCAGTCCCGGAGTCCCCGCGCAGCCTCAGAGCTGGCGGCGACTCGTTCCGGACTTGGTGAGGGGCTGGATTGCGGTGTTTTCTCATCGGCTTCGTCGAGTGCCACCTCGTTCTTGCGGCGCAGTCGTCTGATCTCGTCGATCAGCGCGCTCGTGGCCACTCTGTAGAGGTATGACGCTGAGAGCTCGCGTTTCCCCTCAGTCTTTTCTTCGACACTCATCACCCGCATCACCGCAACCTGAATGAGATCGTCGTGACGATCGGCCAACCACGGCGGGCAGACTCGACGCACGGTGCGACTCAAGTCCGCTCGAAGCGTCCGATAGCGCTCATCCTGGTCTGGAGTGGCGCTGCGGGCGTCTTGGGAGTCAGGCATGAGAGAGCGGCATGGGAAAGAGGGGAAGGGGGACTGGGCTCTGCGTGGTGGAGGATCGGGTGGACGTTTGGGCGCCACGTGTCGTCATCGACAGCGCCTTTTGGCCTGCGATTTGGTCAACTGGAGGGTGTTCGACGTCCTGTTTCGACTGTTTTGGCCGTTTTTTTGTTCAGCATGGCATAGATCGCCGTTCGCTTGCGACATTCAAGAGTGAGAGGTCATCGGGGCGGGTGAGTCGTAGAGAACGGACTCGATTGGCCGGGGCCCGAGCGAACACAACACAGAGGGGACAAGACGGTGCATCGACTAAACGGTATCGGACGGAAAGGCGGACGAGATTTCGGGGTTTCTTTCGGAATCCTGTGCATCATGGCGATCGCGGTGCTGGCAGCACCGAGTGTCGGGGCGCAGGAGCAGCAAGAGCAGCGAGGAACGGTGGAAACCACCATCACTTCGGGGCTGCACAGCTTCTTTCCAGGACAGACGGCAGTGCTATCGCTGGTGGACGTGGCGGAGAGACAGGTCGAGCCTTCACGAGTCAAGGTGCTGTTTCTCGACAAGCAGAACCGGGTCGTCGCGAGCGAGCGCGGAGTCCTGGCTCCTGGCCGTGCTCTCGAGGTCGAGCTCGACTACTCCAGCCTTCAGTCTGGTGAACTGCGAACGCCGGTGCGCGTGCGCATTCAGATCACGACCCCATTTGTCGGTGACGTGACGGCCAGCCGCCCGGTGGCTACCCTCGAGAGGGGCGACTTCGACCAGTTTGCCATCGAGACGATCTGGTCGTGCTCGAGTCCGGGGGTCGGACGCAACGTCGAGGCCGACTGCTCCGGTGGCGGAGGACTGATCCAGACGATCACCATCGTCCAGTGATCTCGGCCTTCCAGCGGCAGCTGACACCACGGTTCTCACGAGCCGTGGTGTTCGCGCTGGGGATTTCGGCTGCTGGTGGCTTGGTTTCCACCCAGGCTCTCTTGGCGTCTACAGAAGACGCATTTGCTCCTTGTGAGGAGCAAGTCGAAGCCCGCTCCGACGAGTACGAGAGTTACCTGTGTTTCTACCGATCGGCCCTGCAGACTGGCCGGTTCGAGGCGGCCGCTGGCCGCTTGCAAGCTCACCGCGCTGCCCTGGAGGCCAGGGGGGAGAACCGCGGAGGGCGCTACGCCTGGCCAGCTCTCGTCACGGGATTCCTGGTTCAAGGCGGCGCCTCCGAACGGGCCCTGGAGCTCTACGAAGAAGCAGCTGTCGGCTTCCGGGAAGCCGACCTAGGGCGCGGAGAGGTCCTCGCTCGTGCCAACTCCAGACACCTTTTGGTGCGACTCGGTCGACTGGATGAGGCTACGGTCCAGGTCGACCTGGCCGTCGAAGCCTCGGCACGCTCCGATGACGAGGAGGCGATCGTGCGGGCCGCGATCCTCGAGGCTCGCCATCTCGTCGAACTCGGGCGCGAGCTCGGCCGCGCGGAGCGAGCGCTCAAACGAGCCTCGTTGCGTCTCTTCCCGAACGGCTCGGCGAGCCTTCGCAGGAGTGCGCTGTTTACCCAAGGGCAGCTGGATTCGACTCTCGGTCGTCACGAGGACTCCGCAAGAGCGTACGAGCGCTACCTGGAGGTTCTGTCAGAGACCGGGGACTCGTTCAATGTGGCCAACGTTCGCTTCAACATCGGACACGAGCGTCTGCTGCAGGCGAGACAACAGCCCAGACGAGCCCAGCTAGACCAGATCGTCGACACGATCTCCGTTGCTCTGGAGGAGGCCACAACGCAAGGGGCAGTCGACGCTGAAGTCCGAGCCCTGGGACTCCTGGGCGAGCTGCTTCGGTTTCGTGATCCGGAGCGCGCCCGTGAGCTGGTCGTTCGCTGCTCTGAACGTGCCCGCTCCCTACGACGCCCTGATCTGGTCGTCGCCTGCTCATGGGCAGAGGCGCAACTCCTGGCCATCGGACAGATCGACCAGGCCATTGCTGCGAGTGATCGAGCCATCGCCACCGCTATCGACTCTGGGAAAGATCCATGGCTGGCGAGGTCCCGGATGGTGCGGATGCGGCTCGACTGGCAGCATTTGCCAGCTCGAGAGGCAGCTCGTCGCTCGCTGGAGTCTCTCGCAGCGATCGAAGCGTTGCGGTCTGCTCAGCTCGACCCCATGGCAAGGGCCTTCTGGTTCACGAACTGGGCTCACGACTATCGATGGCTCGTAGGCAAGATCCTCGACCAGGAGGCGCCGGACGTCGCCGTGGCCTTCGAAGTGGGAGAAAGGCTCAGAGCTCGCGTGCTGCTCGATCAGGTGGCCCGGGCGCAAACGAGTCGGACGACTTCGAACGGGACGGATCCTGGTGCCTCGCAAGGCCTCGACACTCGCCACCTGGAGATTGCCGAGGCGATTGCCGAGAGCCAGAGGAGATTGCTGGATCCGCGCCTCGAAGACGCCGATCGGGCCGAGTCCATGAAGCGCCTGGTGGAACTGGAGCTCGAAGAAGCCGAGCAGAGGTGGAAGTCTGAAGAGCGCGTCGACGGACCGGCGACGCTCGAGTCGAGGATTGCGGCTCTCGAACAGGTCCAGGAGGCGCTCGAACCGGAGGAGGCCATGCTCCTCTACCATCTCGGACCCTGGGAGGACATTCATGGAAAGTTCGGGGGTGGTTCGTGGTTGACGGTCGTCACCCGTTCCAGTGCGGACGTGGTGCGCTTGCCGGACTCGGAGGCGCTCGAGTCCTCCATACCGGTGTTCGAAGGGCTTTTCGGGCGGCGGGACGGACTGGAGCCCCAAGTCGGCGCTGAGCTCTTTCGAGGTCTGTTGGCACCGGCTCTCGACCTGTTGCCGGAGAGTGTCGACCGTCTGGTGGTCGTGCCGGACGGGGTGATCGAGCGGTTGCCTTTGGACGCGCTGGCCGGGGAGGGTGACCATCGGATCGGCGAGAGTCATCGCTTGGCTGTGGCTCCTTCGGCGAGTCTTTGGCTGAGGTGGCGCCAATCGACCCCGAATGAAGCCGAAGAAGTGCTTGCCGAATCGGCAAGCAGACGAGCTCTGGTGATTGCCGATCCAGACTTCGAGCTGGTCGACGATCGCAAGCGGGAGGCCCGCACACGCAACCTGGTCCTCGCAGAAGGTATGACTCTCGGGAGGCTTCCTTTTGCCCGCAGAGAAGGCCGGGCGATCGCTCGCCGGCTCGGCCGCCGATCGACCACTGTGCTCGTGGGAGGAGAGGCTTCGGAGGATCGCTTCAAGCGTCTCGTTTCCGAGGACGGTCTCGATGACTTCGAGCTGCTTCACTTTGCAGCCCACGCCGTGTCCGATCAAGAGCATCCACACCGCTCGGCAATCGTTCTCGCCTCCGAAGGTGGGGCGGAGGACGGTTTGCTGCAGCCCCGCGAGATCGCGAGGCTCCGCCTGAGCGGCCAACTTGTGGTGCTCTCGGCCTGTCGCACGGCGGACGGCGCCATGTTGCGCGGAGAGGGGCCCATGAGCCTCGCGCGGGTCTTTCTGGAGGCTGGGGCGTCGGCCGTCATCGGAACGAGGTGGCCTCTCCAGGATGACGAGGGTGAGTGGCTCTTTGGTCGTCTCTACTCGTCCCTGGCTGACGGTATGGACGTCGCGACTGCTCTCCGAGAGGTCAAGCGCGAGGCTGTCGCCGTCGGCATGCCGGCCGCGGGCTGGGCCGGGCTCGTCTTGATCGGCGATGGCGCGAAGACGTTGAGACTCGAGGAGTCTGCTTCGGGTTGGCAGAAGCCTCGCCTGCTCATCGGGGCCGGAACTGTCTTGGCGCTGTTGACGGTTGCCGTGCTGTGGGCGAACCGTCGCCGGGTCGGCTGAGACAGAGGAACTCGATCGACGACGACTGCGGATCGATGGCCGCGGTCGGAAAACGGCCATCCGGCTGCTCTCTGGTTCTGAGGAAGCGTGATCTGAGGCCGTCTCGCTACACTCGTCCCTACTGTCGGCTGATCTTTGCTGGCACGTCATCAGCGATTGAGTCCGTGCCCATGTCCTCGCCTTGGAAATGGCCCCAGAAGAGGCCGCAGCAGTGGCCCCGGAGCGCCGACGAGGCGGCGTCTCGAGTTGCGCCCCATCTCGGAGTCACCGCTCGTCAACTCGAGGCCTTGGGAGCGGGCGACGACTGTTTCGCGTTGGCCTGCGGGTCTCGAGTGGTCCGCGTGGCTCGCCGGTCCGCAGGTCGCGTCGCCCTGGACAGGGAAGCTTGTGTTCTCGCAGCGATTGCTCCCGGACTTGCCGCGAACGTGCCCAGACCCGAGGCTTGGCGGCCGGACGGTGGTCCTCGGTTCAATGTGCACGAGAGGGTGCAGGGAGACGTGATCACGCAGGATGCCTGGCGCACGGCAGTGGCTAGAGGAGACCACCAGCTGTCGGCCCTGGTCGCGTCGTTTCTCCGTTCGCTGCACAGTGCCCCGATCGCTGGTGTGTCCAACTGTCCGCTCGTTCGGCGCAGCCTGTCGATGGAAGCCACCCGACTACGACATCGGGGAGTGGAAGTGCTGCAGGACAAACTCCCTCGAGATGCCCGAGCTCATCTCCGAATGCTGCTGGCAGAGGCATCGGAGCGGACGCCGGCCGAGTGTTGCCTGGTTCACGGTGACGTGGCCACGGGGCACCTTCTGGCCATCCCGGTGGACGCGCGGCCGACAGCGCTCGGGGTGATCGACTTCGGCGACGTGTGCCTCGCAGAGCCGGCTCGCGACTTCGTCTTTTTGTACGAGGACTTCGGCTCGATGGTGCTGCTGGATGTCGTCGACGACTATCTCGCCGGCGAGGAGGAAGTAGGGGATGAGGCTGGTGCCCGCGCGATTCCGCGAGATGGGGCGGAGCGGATAGGGGCGCAGGAAGAGCGCGAACGTTTTCTTCAGGACATCCGTGGGTGGTACCTCGTCGAAGCGTTGGACTGGACCCTCGACGGACTGGTGATCGGTGACGAGGAGCGCGTCGATGAAGGGGTGAGCGCCCTTTCGAACGACCTCATGCGCTCGCGGTGGCCGCTTCTTTGATCCCGTCACGCTACAATCGCGCCTGATTGAGGTAGCGCAACTACAGGAGCTCTCTATGACGTCCTTCTTTCGTCCGGCTTTGCTCGCCGCTGCAGCGTCTCTGGCGCTGGCGGTTGGCGCCTCAGCCGAGCAACTGAGCGTGGGTGACACCGCGCCGGACTTCACGCTTCCCGGATCCGACGGGAACGACACGACCCTCTACGAGGTGCTCGAGTCCCAGAACGCCGTGCTCGCCTTCTTTCCGAAGGCGTTCACCGGTGGCTGAACGATGCAGATGAAAGGGTACCAGGCTGGTATCTCCGGTTTTTCAGAAGCTTCTTCAGCCGTATTCGGCATCTCCACCGACGACCAGGCGCGCAACACCGAGTTCGCCGAGTCCCTCGATCTCGAGTTCGTGCTCCTGAGTGACACGAAAGGCGACGTCGCGAGCGCCTACGGTGTCCATCTCGAAGGTCCCAACATGGCCAAGCGCGTGACCTTCGTGGTCGGCCAGGACAAGAAGATCGCCTACGTCGGTGAAGG
>JANQPS010000977.1 GCA_028285365.1 Thermoanaerobaculia bacterium
CTCTCCGGGATGGTGTCGGGAACGGTCTCGCCGTTCTGGACGACGACAAAACCAGGCATCGAGGGATAGGTCTTCTCTGCGTGCTTGCGTTCTACTGGCCCTGTGAGCCATACCCCTGGAGCGATCTCGGCTGGCTCGTCATAGATGAGAAACTCGGCTCCCGTTGCTTCGAGCTCCGCACGCTTGGCCACCATGGGATTGCCTTCCGAACCGTCTGGTCTGGGCCGAGAAGCGAAGATCCCACGCGCGACGTGAATGCGAGACAGAGCCTGCGGGTTCGTCTTCGACAGCTCCTCTCTCAGCAGCAACGCACCGCCCGTGTGATCGAGGTGGTTGTGGCTGAGAATCAAATCCTCGGCAGTCGACAGATCGATCCCGAGGGCGCGGGCGTTGTGCAGCACGTTGTCGGGCGACCAGCCCGTGTCGAAGAGGAAGTGCCTCTCGCCAACCTCGATCCAAGCCGCAAAACTCCACTCCCCCTGTGTCGGGGGACCGCCCGGTGGACCCGCGATGTCGGCTGCGTTTGTCGTCAGGATCGTCACCGTGGCGGGCGGGCCCTCGATCTTCGCGTTCTCCGACATGGCATCACCCGCTGAGTCGTCTGCGGGCGGAGCTGGTTGCGCACAGCTCAGAGAGACCGCGCACACCACAAGTGTCCAGGACACTAGCCAAGCGGACCCATATCGCGACATCATCCAAAACCTCCCATCGCTAGCCAATGCTCGTTCGGTTGTCAGGCCGACGGAGGACTCCGCTGAGCCAGGCTTCCCATGGCCCTCGGCGCACCACGTCGCACGATGCAGGTGATCTCTGGCCCTCGCTGAATCGCTTTGTCGTTCGCTCAACCTAACACCCGTAGAGACGTATCCACTCGTCACGCTCTCTTTCACGACGTTCGTCGACAGGTCCTCCGCATCATGAGCTCAACCGCCCTAACTGAGTCCGCCCCCCAGCCCGTAGCCGAAGCCCAGCGCGTCGAGTCGCTCGACGTCTTGCGTGGCTTTGCGCTCCTCGGCATTTTGCCGCTGAACATCCTTGGGTTCGGACTGCATTCGGCCGCCTACTTCAACCCCACGGTAGGACTCGACGAGTCCATCCGTTCACTCGAGCTGGGAGTCTGGGCGTTCGTCGACGTCTTCTTCGAGGGGGCGATGCGCTGCCTGTTCTCGATGCTGTTCGGCGCCGGTGTCGTGCTGTTCGCGACCGGAGCCAGGGCCAAGAGCGGCTGGCTGCACTATCGGCGGACCTTCTGGCTGCTGATGTTCGGACTCTTCGACGCCTACATCCTGCTCTGGAACGGCGACATCCTGATCCTTTACGCAGTTGCCGGTGCGCTGCTTTATCTCGTACGCAACTGGCGACCGCGAAATCTGCTCATCCTTGCGGCCGTCATCCTCGGCCTGACCACCCTCCTGATGGCAGCCGGGAGATGGTCCATGAGTCAAGGTGAGAAGGCAGCCGCCGAAGTCGCCGCAGCAACGGACCCTGATTCCTTGAGTGAGCAGACGCGTGGCTTTGCCAACGCTTGGAACGGCTTCGTCGCTGACAACAATCCCTCGCCCGAGAAGTACGACGAGCAGATTCGTCAGCGCAACGGCAGCTATGCCTCGGCCTTCTCATGGAACGCCAAGTACACCACTCAGCAACTTCTCGCGGCGGCGCCGCTGTTCTTGCTCTGGGACGCGGTCGGCATGATGTTGATCGGCATGGCGTTCTTCAAGCTCGACCTGCTCCAAGGAGGCCGCAGCCGGCAGTTCTTGACGCGTTTCATGATCGTCGGCTTCTTCGTTGGAATGGCCGTCAACGTATTCGAAGTCACCACGGCGCTACGCAGTGGCTTCGGGGTGCTCGAGCTCTTCTCGCCGATGAAACCGACCTACCAGCTGGGTCGCTTGGGGATGGCCTGCGGCTACCTGGGACTCGTGGCTCTGATCGTCAAACTGGGCACGCTGCCGAGCGTTCGCACACGCCTGGCACCAGTCGGACGCATGGCGCTGACGAACTATCTGATGCACTCGGCCATCGCGCTGGTCGTCTTTTCCGGTGCGGGTTTTGGGCTCGTGGGTCAACTCAGCCGCTGGCAGCTCGTGCTCGTGGTCCTCGCGATCTGGACCCTCCAGCTGATCGTCAGCCCATGGTGGCTCCAGCGCTACCGCTTCGGACCACTCGAATGGCTGTGGCGCGCCCTGACCTACTGGCAACTGCCAGCCCTCCGTCGCTGACCAGAGCTCTCAGGCAGGAGGCAACTGACAGTTCGGGCACAGGTACAGGCGCCGAGAACCGAGCTCGATCCGCTCGATCGCAGTGCCACACACGAGACACGGCTGCGCAGCCCTCGCAAACACGGCAAAGCGAGCTCGCCGTCTCGAGAGTCCGAGCTTCGAGAGCCTGGCAACCTCTGCCCTGGTGTTGGTGGCTCCACCGGTCGAATAGCTGCGGCGCGGCAGCTTGACCAGATCCCGAGCGAGGCTCGCACGCTCCGGGACATCGAGGTCGGCAGGGCGACGCTTCGGGTGGAGCTTCGAGCGCCACAGGATCTCACTGCGAAGGTAGTTGCCCAGCCCGGCGACAAAACCCTGATCGAGCAGGAGCCCACCCAACTGTCGCCGCGCAAACTCCGGCCGCATCATCCAGCGCTCGAGGTGAGCAGGTGTGGTGGACGGCCAGAGGGGATCGGGCCCGAGTCCACTCAAGAACGGATGCTCGGCAAGCCCGTCGTCCCCGAGGACCTCGATCTCGGAGGCACTGTAGAGCAACGCTGAGCCCAACTCGGTGCGCAAACCTACTCTGAGCTGACGATTCGTCTTGGGATCCCGGCCGGGGCGACACACGTACCAGCGCCCGTAGAGCTGGTTGTGCGAATAGAGCGTCAGGCCGCCGTCGAAGCGAGTGAGCATCGCCTTGCCGTGGGTGTCGACGGCAGTCACTCGCTGCCCCAGCAACTCACTCTCGTAGCGCCTGAGACGGGAGAAGGCGAACTGGACACAGGTCAGCGGCTCGTCGAGGACCGCCTGCTCGACTCGGTCGGCCGCGCGACGAATCTCAGGCCCCTCAGGCACGCCGAACCACCTTCGCTCCTGGAACCGATCGGGCTCGATCAGCGAAACTCATGACAGCGCTCCTCGTGGAGCCGTCACAAGGAGACGTTGCCGTGCACTTCGTACGAGAGTCCATCATCAAAGCTCCTGCCGCCACTGTTTTCGGCTTTCACGAGCGCCCGGATGCATTCCAACGCCTCCAGCCCCCATGGCAGAAGACGGAGATCCTGCAGCCGCCCACCTCTCTAGCGGTGGGAACCCGGGTGCGCCTTCGCGCGGGCCTGGGTCCTTTCTGGCAGACCATCGAAGCCGAGCACGTCGAGTACGAGCCGGGTCGAATGTTCGCCGATCGCATGACGCGCGGGCCGTTCAGGACCTGGCTCCATCGTCACGTG
>JANQPS010001016.1 GCA_028285365.1 Thermoanaerobaculia bacterium
CGGCGCGAGTGGAACCGAGGTCATAGGGAAAGAGGTCGGTCAGCAGTTCGTAGAGCAGGAGGCCGAGCCCATAGACGTCGGTTGCGGTGGTGATGCGCTCACCCTTGATCTGTTCGGGGGCTGCATACCGAGGCGTGAGGAAGCGTGCTCCCTGCATGGTCTCGAGGCTTCGCCCAGACGAACTGAGCATCTTGGCAATGCCGAAGTCGAGGAGTTTGACGATCCCCTGCCGATTCACCAGAACGTTGTTCGGCTTGAGATCGCGGTGGACCACGAGATTGCGGTGCGCGTAGGCGACCGCGGCGCAGATCTGGAGGAACAGATCCAGGCGCTGGTCGAAGGAACAGGCGTGGCGGCGGCAGTAGTCGAGAATGGGCTCACCGTCGACCAGTTCCATGACCGAGTACGGTTGACCATCGTGGGTCAAGCCGCCGTCGAGGAGACGTGCGATCCCGGGATGCTGCAGGTTGGCCAGGATCTGCCGCTCGCGCAGGAAACGTTCAAGCGTGGACCCGAGCTCCAGCCCGGATCGGATGACCTTCAGGGCAACCTGCTGTTCGAATTGTCCGTCGCTGCGCTCCGCGAGAAACACCTCTCCCATACCGCCGCGACCGATCGGTCGCACGATGCGGTAGTTGTCGATCTGGGCAGTCTCGGCTGGTCTTGCAATGGGGCCGGAGTCGACTCCACGTTCGCGCAGCACCACTTCGGCGAGTCCCACCACCCGTTGTCGAAACTGATTGGTGACGTCCTGCGCGTCACTCTCGGGTCCGTCGTCGAGAAGGTCGAGAAGGGAGCGCTTGAGGGGAGCGTCCAGCCCCAGGCGGTCGAGATGATCCAGGCGGTCAGCTGCGGGAAGATCGAGCAGTTCGTCGAGGATCGGCTCCAGCCGTTGCCACTGCTGGGCGCTCTGTGACGTGGAGTCGTGCTCGTCGTCACCGAGTGGGTTCGTGGGTACTGTCAGATCCTCGCTGGCCATTGCCGCCACCTTATCGCTCCCCACAGTCGATCGGTCCCGACGATTGGTCGGTGTCCACGATCGAATCGCTGTCCGTGATGGCGGTCCGAATCCGCGAGGCCCCAGGAGGATGATGCCCGACACGCTTGCGGAGCCGAGCAGCGGATAGTCTCGCGGCTCATCAACTGCAAAGGCTGCCGAGTATCCCCATGTTCGAGCTCTTGTCCGGTATTCGGATCGTCGACCTCACGACGGTCGTTTTGGGGCCCTACTGCACACAGATCCTGGCGGATCTGGGCGCGAGCGTGACCAAGGTCGAACCGCCTGCTGGAGACGTCTTCCGTGCGGCCCGGCCGGGGCGGCAACCGGACGTGGGAGCCGCGTTCCAGAACTTCAATCGCAACAAGAGATCTTTGGTCCTCGACCTGAAGCAGGAGCGCGGTCGAGACATCCTGCATCGACTGGTCGAACAGTCGGATGTCCTCGTCCACAACATGCGGCCGAGCTCGGCTGCGGCTTTGGGAGCTTCATTCGAGGAGCTCCAGAAGATCAACCCTCGCCTGGTCTATTGCCACTCGGCGGGTTTTGGCGAAGACGGTCCCGACGCAGAGGCGCCGGCTTACGACGACATCATCCAGGCCCGCTCGGGATTGGCCTCGCTCAATGAGAGTGATGGGGGAGAGCCGAGGTACGTTCGGACGATCGTCGGCGACAAGACGGTCGGGTTGCATTTGGCCATCGCGGTGCTGGCCGGCATCGTTCAGCGAGAGCGAGCGAGCCGCGGAGTCCGCATCAGCGTTCCAATGCTGGAGACGATGACGTCGTTCTTGTTGTCCGAGCACCTTGCGGGACGGTCTCTGGTTCCTGCAGAGGGCGACGTTGGCTACGCGCGCCTGCTGTCCGAGAATCGAAGACCGTTTCGCACCCGAGACGGTTTTGTCGCCATCCTGCCGTACAGCACGAAACACTGGATCAGGGTGTTTGCCTCGAGCTCACGGCCAGAGCTGGCGGAAGATCCGAGAGTCGTCGATCCCGTTCTGCGCAGCGAAAACATCGACGTCTTGTACTCGTGGCTTGCCGAGGAAGCACGCTCACGAACGACAGAGCAGTGGCTGACAGTACTCGGTGAGCTCGACGTCCCGTGCTCGCGCGTGAGCCGACTCGACGAGCTGTTCCAGGACGAGCACCTCACGGCGGTCGAGATGTTCGAAGAGGTCAGCGACGACCAGCTCGGCGACATTCTTCAGGTGCGCTCCCCGTTTCGTGTCGACGGCGAGCGTTTCGGGGAGGGCGGTCCCAATCGCGCAGCTCAGCGCCTCGGTGCACAGTCGAGAGAGGTCCTCCTGGAGCTCGGTTACACGGACTGCGACATCACCGAGCTCATCGGCGAGGGTGTGACGTCGCTTGCGGAGACAGCGCCTGAGGGCGGCCGATGAGCTCGTTCACCACCTCGGCCAGGAGGTGGTGGAGAAATGGAGAGAGGGAGAAAGGGTGAGAGAGAAGGGCAACGCCTCTAGCGTAGATCCGCTGGCACGAGGCCCTTTCGATACTCGCCGAAGCCGTAGAAGGTAGGACGGAAGCGCTCGTCCACTGCTACGTCAGAGTCTTCGGTGATGGCGTCCTCCAGCTCCAGGGCCCAATAGCTCGCGTTGACCAGCAGGCGCCTCAGCCCCTCGCTCTCCAGATCGACGGAGGCTCCCATGGTGGTCGTAAAAACGCGCGCCCCACCAGGCTCGACATCGGTACGTGCCCACGCGATCGGGACCATGGGGTCGTTCTTCTCACCCGCGACGGGCGGATCGCCTGGGCTCATGCCGCTGAGGACTTGACCCAGCACCAGCACCTCAGCGTCGTCCGGAAGATTGGCGAGGCCATAGACGTCGGTGGGCCCCCAGATGTCTTCGACACCGCGCAGAATGGGGTGGTCTTCTTTGCTTGGCGCGAGGGCTCCGCGGGTGCTCTCGACCTTGTGCTCGCCGTGATGCCTGATCCACGTGTCACCGAGTACCTGTTGTCCGAACCCACCCGGCCATGTTTCCGAGTTGAAGCTGTAGCTGGCGTACGGGCTGTCCGGGTTCTCACGATAGAAAAACGCGTGAGTCGCGGTGCGCAGGCCGATGATCGGGCGAGAGGACTCGACGTAGTCGACGATGTGCTTCATCTGCTCGTCGGGCAGCTCCCTGAAGCGGGTGAAGAGAACCATGAGGTCGGCGTCGGCCAGCTTCTCGAGGCCCGGGATGTTGCCCTGGTGATCTGGGTTGATCAAACCGGTCTCGGGATCGATCGCGAAGAGCACGGTGGTGTCGAATCCGTGCCGCGAGAGGATGCGCGCCATGAGAGGCATCGCCTCTTCTGAACGGTACTCCTCGTCGCCGGAGATCAGGACGATGTGACGTCCCTTGCCGGGGCCCTCGGCTCCCGAATACTCGATCCAGGGATCTTCCCCTGATGCAGGTCCAGCGCTAGACACCAGACCCCCTAGAAGCAGCGTGTAGGCAATCCAGTTCGATGCAACGGCGCGGACGATCACTTTCATTGGGACTCCGATGATGCTCGAGGGGCTCTCTATAGGAGAGGGCACTTGGAAGGGCTCTGTTGGAGATGACTCTCTGCCGAGATTGCTTCCGACGTTGGCGCCGGACCCGTGGAGTATGCTGCCACGAGATCACCTTGGGTACCCGTCTTGACTTCCTGGGAGCGACTTTGACTACTGTTGGACAGCGAGTCCGGGTTTGCCGTGCCTCTGTGCCTAGCTCGACTCTGCTTACGCTCCGGGCTGGTCGCGCCCTGGCCGTCACGGTGGCCGTGCTCGGGTTCGTCGTGAGCTCTCTACATGCTTCTCAGCGTCTCGAGCTCCGGCAGGGTGACCGGATCGCTATCGTCGGCAACACCTATGCGGAGCGCCTGCAGCTCCACGGCTACTTGGAGAGTGGCATCCTCCTCGGGCACCCGGAGCTGCGCTTGTCGTTTCGCAATCTTGCCTGGTCCGGTGACGAGATCGCTCTTCGACCTCGTCCGCTCAACTTCGGACCTCTCGAGGAGCACCTCGAGCGCGTTGGCGCGGATGTCGTCCTGCTGTTCTACGGCGCCAACGAATCGTTCTCCGGAGCCGACGGCCTCGATGCGTTTCGCGTCACCTTGCAGCGCTTCGTCTCGGGGCTTGCCGAGCGGAGGTTTCACGAGCGCGATAGCGGGTTCGAGCACGTTCGTCTGGCTCTGTTTGCGCCCATTCCACAAGAAGTGTTTCCGGGTGCTCCGGACCCGCTCGAGCGCAACCGGGACCTTGCGGCCTATCGTGACGCCATGTCAGCGGTTGCGTTGGAACTCGAGATTCCGTTCGTCGACGTCTACGACTCCCTCGCCAATGCGATGGCAGTGACGCCACGACCGTTGACCATCAATGGGATGCACCTCGGAGAACGAGGTGCTCTGATCAACGCGGAGGCGATTCTCGATGAGCTGGAGTGGGCGACGCTACGTTCGATGGGGTACATCGAGGCCGATGAAGTCACCCTCAGTGCGTCGGCTGAGGAGCTTCGCCAGAGCATCCTGCGCCGGAATCGTCTGGTGTTCGATCGCTATCGTGCCGTCAACGGCTACTACATCTATGGTGACCGCAAGGAACCGTTCGGGGTGATCAACTTTCCGGCGGAGATGACGCGCTTCGATGAGCTTGCGGACGTGCTGGACCGCAAGATCCAAGACGCGGCCCTGCGACTGCGCGGGGGAGCCCGCTGATGTCGCACCTCGCGGATCGCGGCGGACGTCGCCTCTTGGGTCGCCTGGTGCTGGTCGCGCTTGGCGTGACGATCGTTCTTGGAGGAGAGGTCTGGGCTCAGCGTCTCCAAGATCAGGAGCCCAATCGGGGCGGAACGCTTCGAACCGAAGCCCGAGATCCGGCTTACGCGCTCGAGCATCTCCATCCGGCCGAGGGCTACGTGATCGAGCTGTTTGCGTCGGAGCAGGACTTTCCGATCGGCAATC
>JANQPS010001027.1 GCA_028285365.1 Thermoanaerobaculia bacterium
GTTTCGCTCGTCGTCCGGAGAGAGCACCGGCGCCTGGAAGGTTCCGTCGCCATTCCCCAACCGAACGCTCAGATCGCCAATGGGATTGGTGATGAGGTCCAGCGATCCGTCTCCATTGACATCAGCCGCGACCACACGATTCGCACCCAGTCCTGCGTCGAAAAAGGTACCTTCTTCGAAGGTCCCGTCGCCATTGCCGATGAGGAGCGTGAGATCCCGGGATGTAACGTTGACGGTGACCGCATCCAAGACGTTGTCACCATCGAGATCCGCGAGCGCCAGATCCGACGGCCCCGCTCCGACATCGAAGAGCCTCGGCGGCTCGAACGTTCCGTCCCCGCTTCCGAGGAGCGTGGCCACCGACCCTTCGCCACGCGGCCGGTCGTCGTTGAGCGTGACGAGGTCGACCACACCATCGCCGTTGAGATCCGCCTTTGCGAGCGACCGGCGAATGCCCGGGCTGGAATCGCCCAGGGAAACGCGCTTGGCAAGGAACAGGTCAGCTGCCTCGCAGGAAGCGAACGCGAGACCTGAGAACTTCTTCGCACTCCGCCGCCCCAGCCAATCGCCGTCGGCTCCGGCCGCGGCTGTCACAGCAGAGAGCGCACCCAGCGCGATTGCAAGCGCAAATCTCAAGCTGTAAGCGCGCACCGTTTGGTCTCCAAGCATTCAGTGCTCCAGAACCGACATATCTGGAAATCTCAGCAACTCGACAGAGCTGATGCCCTCAAGCGAGTCGACGAGATACCCGAGCTGGTTCGGCGCGAACTCGTGATAGCTGCGTACTGAGGTCCCGGACTCATGGCTCCAATCGGTCCAAGTGATGACCACGACTGTTCCTTCGATATCGACCGAGTATTCATGCCCTACCTTCGGTTCGCGGTGCGGCCCCATCGAGCGCCTGAGTGCGAAGATCTCTTTGCCCTCGGGAGTTGTCGCTACTTGAGCGCAGTGGGATCGCGCCCAGCAGAGATCTCGTTCCTCTGCGGTCGCGCGCGCGAAGAAGCGAAGGCGCAACATCGTCCCGCCCCTCTCCCACGTCGTGAAGTAGTCAAGAGTGTATCCACCCGCCCCCGCGTACCCCTTGGCCTTCTCGAACTCCTTGGGGTGAGGCCGAGGCGCGAGCTTCTTGAATGTGAGTCCATCCAAGATCGCGATTTGTTTGTCGTACCAGCCCCTTATCTCGTTGATCTTGTCGGCGGTCGTGTTCTTGTAGTCGTGCTTCGCTGGCTCAACTTCGAACGGCGCGGTCGGTTCACAGACTGCGCTGTCGTCCGGCGCATCAATCAAGAGGGTGGAGAATATGTACGGTCGCTCGAACAGCTCTTGATGAAGCGCATCGACTTTCTCCAGATCCAGCTTGCTCGCATGAACCTGTTCGCCATCGTCGATCCAGTAGTACCCCCACTTCCCGATCCGGTACATCCCAATACCGTCGTGCGGGTGTTCCTCCTTTTCCGAAAACTCGACGATGTAGTCCCTGCCTATGACCCTCGCGCGCAGGTACGTTCGCTCGCCGAAGAAGCTCGGTGTGTCGTACTCGCACGAATAGTGCTTCCCGCTCGCTTGGGCTTCAGTGAGCGAAGCCGCCAGACTCAAGGAGGGGCTAATGATGGCTATTGACGCTGCGGTCCACCAACTCGCAAGTAGCTTCAAGTCGCTGCTCCGTTGTGTGCTTTGTACGCACAGATCCAGAGCTGGAGCCCCTCGCCCCAGCAGGCTGAGTAGCGGTCGGCAATG
>JANQPS010001047.1 GCA_028285365.1 Thermoanaerobaculia bacterium
AACCGTTCGGCCTGCTCGAGCTGTTGGCGCGCGTCGAGGCCCTGCTGCGGCGGGTCGGACCTCCTCCCAGCCCTCTACCGAATCAAGAGACGCTATGGCTCGACGATCTCGAGATTCACGTGAGCAAGCGCGAGGTGCGGCGCGCCGGTGACGTCGTCGAGCTCACGCCCAAAGAGCTCGACCTGCTGCTTGCGCTCGTCGAGGCGCGCGGCTCGGTCATCAGTCGAGCGGATCTCCTCTCGAGGGTGTGGGGATATAGCGACCACGTCTACACCCGTACCGTCGACACTCACGTGGCCGAGCTTCGGCGCAAGATCGAAGCAGACCCGAGCACACCTCGCTATGTGATGACGGTGCGCAAGGCTGGCTACCGGATTGCCGCTCGCATGCTTTCGGAGGAGCGGTCGGAGTAGGCAAAAGCTCGCTCAGCCCCGCTAGAGGTGCGCCTCCCACTTGGGCGCGACGTAGACCTCTTGCGAAACCCACTCCCCGCTCGCGACCTGGTTTCGGTAGCTGAGAGGGGGTGGGAGTTGTGGGGTGCTCGATGAGGAGAGGTGGTTTGCGATGACGGTCTTGGAGGAGGGAGAGGCGGGAGTTGTGGTCAAGTGGTTTGCGATGACGGGCAGGCGATGGTTCTGGGATCGCCAGGGGCGAGGTCCTTCACTCCGTTCAGGACGACAATGCTTGGAAGGTGCTGAAGTAGCTCAGCATTGCTGGTTCGACACCAAAGTCCGATGTCATCCTGAGCGGAGCGAAGGACCCCGACCCACTTGTTCCAGAAGCCACCGCGAGTCCGTCGCTGCGCCCCTCAGTCCAGCGGCCTCACTCTCCGCCTCCTACAACCTCACGTCGCCAAGCACGAATCGTCGAAACCCGGCAGCGCGCTCCCCTGCCCCGCCCTTTCCTCCGACGGCTTCGGGAACGGCTTCTTGAAGGTGAAAGCGTCCGCGGACGGGCCGTGCTCGCGCAGCTGTAGCAGCCTCGCCTTGGCCTCTGCGACGGTTGGGCGGTGGCCGGCGGGTACCCACCAGAGGACGGTGTAGGCCTCGGTCATCTTGGCGAACCATTCGCGGCGACGACGCATGATCTCGGCGTGTGCGCTGCGGTAGACGTAGCCGTGCAGCGACTCGACGTCTTTCCAGACCGAGAAGTTGACGAGATAGTCGTCACCAAACGGGCGGACACCGGTGGCGTTGCCGTCGTCGGTCTGAAAGCGCCAGACGAAACCAGGTGAGCTCTCCGCAAGCTCGTTGATGCGGTCGAGGTTGTCGACGAAGTCTTTCAGTTCGGGCGACTCCAACGGTGCCGTCATCTTGGCGATGTTGAGTTGAGCGAGTTCGTAGTCGGCCATGATCAGTCTCCTTCGCCACACACGCTAGCCGAGGCCGACGGTTGGTATGACGTTGCTGTGATCAACGACGAACGTCACGCCGACCCCGACGGCTCGATGAGATCCCACAGGTTGCCGTAGAGGTCCTCGAACACCGCGACCGTGCCGTAGTCCTCGGTCTTCGGCTCGCGGACGAACGTCACGCCGTTCGCGCGGTACGCCTCATGGTCCCGTTGGAAGTCGTCGGTGTAGAGAAAAAACGCGACCCGACCCCCGGTCTGGTTGCCGACGTGCCTCTCCTGCTCCGGGGTCGTGGCGCGCGCCAGGAGCAGTTGGCTGTCGCCTCCTGAACCGCGCGGCGCCACGACCACCCAGCGCTTGTCCTGCGCAGGCTGGTAGAGGTCTTCGATCAGCTCGAAGCCGAGCCGCTCGGTAAACCAGGCGATGGCTTCGTCGTAGTCGCGAACCACGAGAGTCACGAGTCCGAGGGCTTGTTTCATCGGAGACCCGACTCTCGATCCGAACGGTGACGCGGGAACGCAGCTTCGAACGTTTCGGTCGACTCGAACTCCAGCAGCGACGACAGAGCGTAGACCCCCTGGTCTTCGGTACCCCAGTCGGTGTAGAGCTTGGCGTAGACCTCGACCACCTTTCCCTCTTCCAGGTGAACCCACAACATCGGGTACCGGGGCACGGGTCGCCAGCGGTTGTACGAGAGTGTCCGACGCCCTGCGAAAGTGGTTGACGGACCGCTCTGGAGCGGCGAGCCGAGAATCGCCGTGACGTCGTTCTCGGACATTCCCAACTCCACTGCCCGGACCTGTTCGGACGAGATCGCGGGTCCCCAGGTGCAGCCCGCCTGAAGGACAACGAGAAGCGCGACGATCTGCCTGGTGATCGATGCCATCGAGGTTCGTCTCGACATGGGACGCCAGCCTACCAACGCGCAATTCCCGGCCGCAGGGTCACGTCGTCGCAGAAGTCGTTCTCGTTCGTGAAGACCGAGCGTTCCTCCCGGCGTCCTCAACCAACCTGCCCACGAACCCGCCACTGAGAGCAAATCCAGCGAGCCAACGTCTCCATAGCGGAGCACGGAGCTGAGGGGCCGCGTTCCGCCGGCGACGCTCCCGTAGAGCGCGCCGCACGACAACAGAATCATGCAATCCGGGGGGAGAGACCATGAGACATGGGCAGGGAGGGGTACGCCTCGAGTACGTGAGCAGAGTCGCTCGAACAGCGGCAAAAGCTGGGGCGACGCTGATCGCGCTAGCGACCATCACACTGACAGCCAACGCGCAGACGACCACCATCTATCTCGACTACGACGGCCACGAGGAGTTCGACTACGGCAACGTCGGACACATCGACCTCGGCGGTTTTGTCGGTAGCGCTAACGACCGTGACGAGATCCAGCAACGGCTCGAGGAGGACTTCGCACCGTTCGACGTGGTCTTCACGACTGAAGAGCCGTCGGAGATCGACGGTGGCTACGACCTGTCGCCACCCTGGCGACGAGTCATCAGGTTGGCCATCGGTGGCAACGTCACCGAGCTCGGCTTTCGCGGTGGTATCGCCACGACTCCCTTCGACACCAACGCGGTCTTCGTCGCCGAAAGCAACTCGGGCGGCCGTCGAAGCAACGCCCACATCGCCACCAACGCGGCTCACGAGCTTGGACACGCCTTCGGACACGTGGCGCTGCAGCTGCCGCACGCGACGCTCTCGAACTACCTGTCGCACTACGTTGGCGCACCTTTCACCGGCACGTCTTCAAATCCGCTGGCCCGGATCGAGCACAACCTGACTGCCGACGAGAAGACCCAGATCATGGGTGGTCTCCAGGGAGACACGTTTCGCACGATCTGGTGGAAAGACTTCAACGTCGCCAAAGGTTTTCGCCTTGGCGGCGACTGGTCGAATCCTGACGACTGGATTTGGATGTGGCAGGACGACGTCTTGAGTCTCGCGGCGGTGCTCGGGCTTCGCGCTGACGATCACGGTGATACACCGTCGACCGGTTCAGGGCTGCGGACGCGCAACACCATCATGGGACCGATCCTCGAGGGCTCGGGGATCGTCGAGATGAACGGCGTCAGCTGGCCCGGCATGTGCCCGCCAGTGCCACTGTGGTTCTCGTGTCCCGAGAGCGACAATCACTCGCCCGGGCCCGAAGGCCAGAGCGTCGTCCTCGCAACACAGAAGGACTTCTTCAGGTTCGACATCCCGATCATGAACTGGACCGAGGCGCCACCGCGCGTCGAGATCAGGGTGAACACCGTCAGCGAGCGACTCGTGGCCAGATACGGCTCCGCAGTCGACCTGAACGCCGAGAACCTCGACGCCGAGCTCGAGGTCTGGTTCGAGGATCCCAGCCAGGGCTGGATGAACGTCACCGGCGTCGGCTTCCGCCAGGACGGACTGCACGATTCCTACGTGCGCTGGACGGCCGACGCCGTCAATCTCACCACGGGCAGCTACGCGCTCGCGGTCAAGAGCGCCGGCGGCTACGGCGACCTCGGCTCCTACGACGTGTCGGTCGCCGGCTTCGAAGGCCTCGTCGTCGAGGCTGGTGACGATCCCTGGCCAGGAGGCGGCGGTGGCGTGCTCATCCCGCCCGATCAGATCGACCGTCTGTTCGAGCGGCTGCGAGGAATGCGCGAGGGATTCGAGGTCGTGGGGCTACTGACAGCCGTTGCCGAGCGTGGCGCGCAGTGGGCGCTCGACGCCGAGAATCGCTTCGACATCGCAGAGGCGAAGTCGACTGCCGTGCTCGTCGACTCTGCTCTGAAGCAGAGCACGCCTCGGCAGGTGGTCAGCAGCTTCATCGACTGGCGATCGGTAGACCGTGACCCAGACGAGCTGATGCTTCGGCTCGAGGAGGTGCTGCGACGGATCGACTTCGGCGAGACAGCACCGCGAGACGACTCCGATCGAGAGGCGCCTTGGATCTGGCCTCTCAGCTTCGAAGCGCACGACCACGAAGAGTGTGAGGAGGCGATCGAGGTCGGGGAGTAGCACGGTCTGTGAGCTCGAGCCGGACCTGGCGGACACAGAGGGCATCGTCTGGTGCGGGGAGAGCGTCGCGACGACGGTCAGGAGTTCGGCAGGGGCACCGCGCGGGGCGGGGTCCTTCACTGCGTTCAGGATGACACCAACATAGGGTGATGATGCGCCAGGTCGCGGCGTGCCGTGGTGCGGGGAGAGAGCGTCGCAACGACGGTCAGGCGCTCGGCGCGGGCACCGCGTGGGGCGAGGTCCTTCACTGCGTTCAGGATGACGCCAATAGGGGTGATCATGCGCCAGGTCGCGGTGTGCCGTGGTGAGGAGAGAGCGTCGCGACGACGGTCAGGCGTTCGGCGTGGGCACCGCGTGGGGCGAGGTCCCTCACTGTGTTCGGGATGACACCACTTGGGGTGATGATGCGCCAGGTCGCGGTGTGCCGTGGCGAGGCGAGAGCGTCGCGACGACGGTCAGGCGCTCGGCAGGGGCACCGCGCGGGGCGAGGTCCTTCACTGCGTTCAGGATGACGCCAATAGGGTGATGATGCGCCAGGTCGCGATGTGCCGTGGTGAGGCGAGAGCGACGCGACGACGGTCAGGCGTTCGGCAGAGGCACCGCGCGGGGCGAGGTCCTTCACTGCGTTCAGGATGACGCCAATAGGGGTGATGATGCACCAGGTCGCGGTGTGCCGTGGTGAGGGGAGAGCTACGCGACGACGGTCAGGCGTTCGGCAGAGGCACCGCGTGGGTCGAGGTCCTTCACGGCGTTCGGGATGACGCCAATAGGGGTGATGATGCGCCAGGTCGCGGTGTGCCGAGGTGCGGGGAGGGCGACGCGACGACGGTCAGGAGTTCGGCAGAGGCACCGCGCGGGGCGGGGTCCCTCGTGTGTTCTGGATGACAACTCTGGTGGCGCCGGGGGGCCCGCCTCCAGGTCAGCGCGGCACCGCGTTGATGCGCAACCGCCTCGAGAGTCAGTGCTGGTCGCGTCGAAGGCAGGCCGCACCAATCCGAGCTGTCTCACCACGACACGACGCCTACCCCTCCCTTTCGCTCAGGGAACCTTTCTGTAGCTCGCCTCGTTGGTCCTCGCGTCCGGTGGCTCCGTACGCCTCGGCCAGCAGGTTGATCGCTTGACGGAGCCGCGCGCGCGACGAGCCGCGTTCGCGGAGCTCGGCGACGAGGCGCTCCAGCACGGGCACCGCAGCTTCGATCTCGCCGCGACGCATCATGTTTTCGGCGACGAACAGCTCGAGTGTCAGAACGTAGGGACTTTCGGAAGCCATCTCTCGCTGCCACGCCAGCGCACCGTCGAACAGGGGCCGAGCTCGCTCGTGCTCACCGAGCTTCTGCAGGGTGAGCCCCAAAAGCGGGGCGCCTCCAAGCTTCTTGAAGTGGCCGTCGGGCCACTCTTCGAGAGCCGCGAGCGACGCGTCGAGATGACCACGGGCCGCATCCGCTCTTCCCTGCTCAACCAGGCAGAACGCCAACGATCCGCGCACTCTGAGAAGGTCCCGTTCGGCGTCACCGACCTCGGTGCGAATCGCAAGCGAACGCTCGAGCGGCTCGATGGCACGATCACAACGACCTTGGAGCCGCGCCTCCTGCCCGAGGTTGGAAAGCACGATCGCAGTCGAGTAACTCTCCTCTCCAGTGCCACGGGCCATCAGGTCCCGCGCTCGCAAGAGCAACTGCCAGGCTCCCTCCTCGTCACCCAATCGCACCGCACACTCGGAGAGCTGATTGGCCGCGTTGGCGAGATCCACCAGAGTCGACTTCGACGTCACCTGATCGGCGCCATCCTGTACTGGCCGCATCAAGGTCACGGCTTCGTCACACCGGTCGAGATCGACGAACAGAGCCG
>JANQPS010001052.1 GCA_028285365.1 Thermoanaerobaculia bacterium
GCTCCCCGAGAAGTTGCTGCCGTCTGACCAGAGTCCCGTCAGGATGGCGCCCGAGAGGTTGTAGCCACTTAGCTCAAGGGGGTCAACGAGATAGTCGTCCGTAAGATCGGGTGTAATCTCGGGGTTCTCGTCCCGCCATTGGTTCCACGCGGTGGCCCCGTCGCGGATACGGGCTTCGTGCTGCCGGTTCACTCGAAGTGTGCGATCGGAAGTTCTGGGCTCTCAGGGTGCCCGAGCTTTCGGAAACCCATGTCATGTAACGGACCAATGATTCACGACGCGGAGTCGGGCGCAAGCGGAGTGGCTAGCAGAAATCCGTTTCCTCAACGTAGACGCCGGGCGCGAAATACTCCGGCATCTATTGCGTCCGACGAAGTGTCCGCGTGGCGGCCGAGCGTTTGGTGACCCGAAGGAGCTGCTGGGTCGCCCGAGCGCCCATCTGATAGCTGAACCGACCTGAAAGGTCGGCGAGATGCGACCCGCATGCCTTGGCATGTGTGGTCGCGCTCGGATCAGAGCGAGGCGTGAATCAGGCGTTACGTGACGTGGCGCGTACCTGAGCGCAACTAGCTCCGTACGCTCAAGCTCGGAAAACGCTCGGTCAGAGAGGCGGCCAGAGAGGACTCGGTGCGAGCGTCGAGGACATTCCCTTCAAAGAACGGGCTCGGAAATCGAAGGCCGGACCGCCACAGAGCGCACAGCCTCAGAATACCGCTGTTGGCGAGGGTCCGGGCTAGTCGCCACTCGTCGAACACCCATGAGTCCTCACCAAGGGGGATGGCCAGGTAGCGGCTAGTATACAGGCCGTCTGGCTCAGCACTCGCGCCGTATTCGTTCGTCAGTACGGCGACCACAACGTCGCAGCTGGCCATGTGAGACACGAGCTGGGGAACGTCCAGGGTGGGTGCGTCACGACTGAGAAACTGGTCCAAGACCACCTCGTAACCTCGGCTGATGAGTTCTTCGGCCAGTTCGCGCACCCACATCTGATGGGATGGCAGCCCCCACCGGTAGGACAAGAACACCGAGACAGCATCTCCGCTACGCGGTGCCGACAGCGCGGCTCTCACGAGCTTGTTCAGTTCCACTAGGTCACAGCTCTTGTAACCGGCTTGGGCGAGTAGCTGCGGCCTGTCCATTCCAGTCATCTCGGACTCGGTCAAGACCCTCGTCTCGCCGCGTCCTGCCGACGCCATCGTCATCTTGGCGTCATTCGCGGGTCCCTCCCAGCCGTAGTTCGGCGACCCCCTGACAACCAGCGCGGTCTTACTGAACCGAGTTGGGTGAGGCCGCTCGGGCCGGGCCGGCCTCCGCGCTATCCTGTCGCGAAGCTCGATCGCTCCCGCATCACTTGGGTCAAGAGACAAGTAGCGATCGATTAGCCGCAGTGCCTCGTCGAAAGAACGCTGCTGATACAAAAAGGCGGAGTAGCTGAAGAGCGCGTTCAGGTTGTTGGGATCGAGGCTGAGCGCAGTGGCATGGTGTCGGCGCGCCTCGGACGCGCGGCCGAGATGGTGAAGGCAATTGGCCTGGTTGGTATGAAGGCGGGCGTCGTCGGGCCGCTGCCCCGCGCATCGCCCATACCATTCGAGCGCGCGCTCGTATTCCGCCACTTGCTCGTGCAGGATGGCCATCCCAAAGAGCAGGCCTTGATGATTCGCGTCGACGCTGAGTCCACGTCCGTACAACTCGCGGGCACCCTCGACCTTGTTCCAGCGACGGAATAGGTCGCCACGTGCCTGCCATACGGTCGGAGCCTCCGGGAAGCACCGTGTCGCTGCAGCGAAGACGGCGTCGGCAGCGCAGAACTTTCCAGCGTCGCGGTAGTCTACGGCCACTCCGCCCCATCGCTTCGGGTCGTGAGGGGCGGCGGCTATGTAGTCGACGGCCTTTTCGACAAACGGAGTCTCAATACCGAGATCCGGCAGTACCTCCTTGATGTGCAGCAGTTCATGGGACACGTCGGAGGGCATGTCGTTTTTCCAAATGAGGTCAACCGCGCCATGTCACGTAACGGCCCAAATGACTCAAGACGCGGAGCAGGGCAGAGCCCTGCGCAGTGTCCGCGAAGCGGCCGAGCCGTTGTTCATCTTCAGTCTACCCGCCGC